>CAYLOF010000302.1:0-2534 GCA_964385215.1 uncultured Thermoplasmatales archaeon | reverse complement strand
TCAATTGATTGTATCATAGATTTACTAAACAAACAATAACCCTTGTTTCAAGTTTTTTTCTCCATCCACTTTCCTGAACCAATGAAATGGAGTTTTTCCGCATTAAGGTTCAATAAAAGAAATATGTCATCTTTTGTGAAACAAAATGGTTTATCTGCTGAAAAGGAGAGGGTGTTCTCTGTGATGTCGGTTATCGTTATTGGAATAGTCTGCATCCCTATGGTTACATGAAATTTGCCCTTTTCTACTGTTGGATAGAACTTGTTTTTTACGAAATGAATAGACATATTCTGCTCAACTTGTGCACTTTCTGGCTTACATAGAAGCGACCCCCTCGTTAATTCATCAATATGGGCTCCTTTAATAGCAAGCCCTACTCGGGATCCTGCAGGTGCTTCTTTTTCATCTTTATCTTGCATCTGTATTGATCGGACAATGATTTCTTTTTTAGTCGGTAAAAGGATGAACTTGTCGTGTGTATGAATGGTTCCTTGTTTAGTGAATCCGAGAACAACTTCACCGATGCCTTTTACTGGAAATGAATGATCAATGGTTACAATTGCAGATAATTCATGATTTCGATCAATCTGTATTTCTTGTAACTTTTCCATGATTTTATGAACATCTCTTTCAATGATTTCAAAATGTTCAAGAGAAGTATCCTTTATCATTTCCTTTATATTTGATGTATCTGAAAAAGGAGGAACAACGATGAATCCATACTTCAATTGCAATGCATCAATCATAAGTATGGTCTCTCCAAGTGAGGGAGTGATCGTTTCAGCAGATAGGATGGCAACATCAATAATTCCAAGGATCTGAGTTTTTACAGTGAGTTTATCATCAACAGGATGAATAAAGGAAAATATAGAATCGTCAAGTTTTCTGTGATACAGGATCATGTCACTTTCTGTTGATTTTTTTCCTAATTCTTCTGCAAGAGAATCATCATGAAAGATTCCTATTGTCAACTGTTTCATGAGGTGTGCATAGTAGTCTTTTACATAAATGTATTCATCAAAAGTGATATTTTTGTGTTTAATATTCAAGTAAATGTAAGTATCTATAGGTTAGGTTGACGTATTGGTTGCCGATCAAATTCAAAGCCCCTTGGTAAATTTTTTCCATATGGTTATTGATGAATCTGCTAAGAGACAAACACAGCAACAGTAGAAAAACACGGTAAAACATTATAGATTGTGTATGGTTTTATTTTATAGATGTTAATTGATAAGTATCGGCAAATGATATTTTTGGCCGATACCGATATATATTAGTAATTACATATCGGTATGCTATGAAATATGAAGATACCGATATTAAGATTGGTGGTTCTCTTATAAGTAAGATTGAACGGAAGAAGAAAAAATTAGATTCATTAAGACCTCTTCCAAGGGGGTCTGTAAAAAGAATATTGGAAGATATTAGACTTAGACATACATACCATTCAGATGCAATTGAAGGAAATACTCTAACGCTTCAGGAGACTAAACTTGTTCTTGAAGAGGGAATTACGATTGGTGGTAAACCTTTAAAAGATCATATCGAAGCAAGAAATGATGCTGAAGCATTTGATATAATGATGGAACTTGTTAACTCTAAAAAGGAAATCTCTCAGGAAATAATACAAAAAATTCATGAGTTTGTTACAAGAGGAATACTTAAAAATCCTGGGCAGTATCGAACTGAAAATGTTACAATAACAGGCGTAAAGATAAGACCCCCAAGTTTTCTTAAAATCGTTAGATTAATTGATGAATACATTCAGAATATACAGAAATTGAAACTTCAAACTATTAAGAAAGCAGCATATATTCATCATGAGTTTGTTAGAATTCATCCATTTTTGGATGGAAATGGAAGAGTTGCAAGATTACTAACAAATTTTTATCTTGTGAGACAAGGGTATCCGCCCATTGTTATACAAAAGGAAGATAGGAAAAACTATTACAAATCATTAAACAAAGCAGATCATGGAAATTTGTCAGATTTTGCAACATTTATCGCTCGAGTTGTAAACGAATCAATCCAATATTATCTATCGAGTTTTATCGACGAAGAAAGACTTGTAACATTATCAGAACTATCTAAAAAATCCAATTATTCTCAGGAATATCTAAGTCTACGTGCAAGGCAAGGAAAACTTGATGCGGTAAAAATTGATAATGTTTAGCATTCTTCAATAAGAGCTTTAAAAGATTATCAAAAGAATGTTAGAAAATAATCTGTGTAAAAACTAAGTTTTGTGAACCTTTAAGGGCAAATTTGCTTTTCAGATTCTTCATTGTTTTAGTTGCGATTTGTGCAGATCCGATCAACATCTGAGCTTCCAAAAATGGTGCATTTACCGAAAATTAATTATAGCTAATATAACTATAGTAGTTATGGTAACATGAATTATAGAACAATTAATGTCACATCTAGTACCTATGAGAAATTAGTTCTTTATAAGCATGGCAATATGAGTTTTGACGATGTTATCAATGAGTTTATGAAATTCGTTGAAGAAAAAAAGTTTTACAACCATATACTTA
>CAYLOF010000301.1:0-2536 GCA_964385215.1 uncultured Thermoplasmatales archaeon | reverse complement strand
CTGTTGACAATTATTTAATATAGTAAAAATGCATTTCATTTTTCAGAGCGCAATTAATTAAATTGGAATATGGGATGGAAGATGGGTTGCACGATAGCAATTTATTTGTTAATTAGGGAAATTCAGATGTATATCCCAAAGGTTCTCAGATTTTGGCTTCTTAGGAGGGTACCATGAAAAAAGAGGCTGACGTCGTTAAAGAATTGAGAGAATTCGAAAAATCTGGAAAATTAAGTAGCGTTGCCAGGAGCACTGACAAAGAGACATTTCAGAAATTTGAACCCATTGATGACTCTTTAAATGGCGATTTGGAAAAAGAAGAGACTTTTGGTCATTTAGATGAAACATATTCATTT
Organism: uncultured Thermoplasmatales archaeon; assembly: GCA_964385215.1. GTDB lineage: Archaea > Thermoplasmatota > E2 > DHVEG-1 > DHVEG-1 > DAOWHD01. The sequence continues at coordinate 2,180 of CAYLOF010000301.1, read as the reverse complement.
AGTAATGAGTATGGCGAACTATACGAAAAATTAGTGGAAAATTCGTTAGAGGGCATCTTGATTATCGATTTTAAGGGCAAGATTCTCTTTGCAAATCCTGCAATTGCAAAGATATTTGGATTTAAGCATGCTAAAGAAACCGTTGGTAAGAGTGCATTTGATTTTGCCGATCCAAAGTATCATAAAAGGGCAATCAAAGACCAGATTTCAGTAAGAATGGGAAATGGAGGAGTTTTAAACACATACAAGGCGGTGACCGCTTCTGGTAAAGAAATATGGGTTGAAGTAATAGGTTGCAAAATAAAGCATAGTGGAAAAACAGCTAACGTAGTATTTATCCGAGATGTCACTACGCGCCAAAAAACCTGGAGCGAACTGACAAAACTTGGTAACAAATACAAAGCTCTAGCCGAAATGTCTTCAGATGCGGTTCTAACAATTGACCCACTTGGTAGGTTGACTTATGTAAACCATTCCTTTGAAAAAATGTGTGAAATAAAGCAAGATCAAATAGTGGGAACTCCTTTTAGAGATTATCTTTCGGACGAGTCAATTTATCTTTTTCAGCAAATTTTCATTGATGTAAGAAAGAATAATCAAATAATAGAAAATGTGAAACTAGAACTTGCTCACGGACGCAAAGGTATTACTCCCATTGAAGTCAGTCTTGCTCCGTTGAAAAATAGCAATAATAAATTTACTGAGATGGTATGCACAGTACATGACATCACTGAACATGATAGAATGGAGGAGGAACTGAAGAAATCTGAGCGGCTTAAAACTGAGTTTATGAACATCGCTGCTCATGAGCTAAAATCTCCAATTATTCCAATCAAGGGATATCTTGAGTTAATTACATCAGATGAAGATACAAACGAAAAGACAAAAAAATGGGGGAAAATCAGTCTTAGAAACACTGAAAGGCTTCTGAAATTGGTTAACGATATTTTGGATGTTTCAAGGTTTGACAGCGATACTATGACATTCAATATGGAAAAGCTAAATCTTGTTGAGATTCTTGATGAAATTACAGAGGATATGAAACCGGCTATTGGAGACAAGAAGTTAGCTTTTATCACCCATATACCCAAGAGATTACCCTACATACTAGGCGACCGATACAGACTGGAGCAAGTGTTAAAAAATCTAGTAACAAATGCCATAAAGTTTACCGACCAGGGATCTATAAGTATCATGGCAAAAGAAGAAGAAAAACAGATTTTAATTTCAGTTGAAGATACAGGGATTGGTATTGCGAATGCAGAATTAAAGAAGATTTTTACAAAGTTCTATCAAGCATATACTAGCAATGATCGTAAAAGCGAGGGTACCGGACTAGGGTTGTTTATATGCAAAGAGATTATTACAAAACACAATGGCAAAATATGGGCAGAAAGTAAATCAGGCAAAGGCAGTAAATTTGTAATGGAAATTCCCCATATCTGAAAACTTTTAAAAGAAACTCTCAGGGGGCGTAATAAATTAGAAAAAAATGTCCAAAATGTGGATCTAAAGCAGTAAGGCTCTATCAAAACAAAAGTATAAATAAAAAGAGAAAATGGATACCCATTGCATGGTATTGCACAAACTGCTCACATGTCTACAAGATAGCATTGGACACACTCATATACAAAATGGGAGATAACGAGTACAAAGATTTTTTTAATATGAAATGCCCAAACTGCTCTCTCAAATTGGTAAGAGTTTATATACATAAAAACCCAAAACATGGTAAGCAGCAATGGATTTCAGTAGGCCGGTACTGTACAAGATGCAAATATGTTTGGATGGATAAAAAACCGCAAGAAACAACGATTCGAACTGTACCGCATGAATAAATTTTTGAAAACACTTGATGTGTTTTTCCTAAATCATTAAATATAGGTAGATGTTTAGGGCAAATCATAAAATTGAAGGAAATTCAAACATGAAACGCAGTTCACGAGTATGGAAGAAAAAGGGGAAAATGCGCTGGAAATGGCGGAAAAAACGAATGAGACGCGAAAAAAAGAGTAGACGTAATAAGTAAATAAAACGGGAGCATGGTGTAACCCGGCATCATTGTGGGCTCCAGTTAGGTATGATTAAAAATGGGTCATCTGATTTATGATGAGTAACTGGAGCGATGACCTGAGAAGAGACCCGCCGATCTGGGTTCAAATCCCAGTGCTCCCATCCAA
>CAYLOF010000300.1:0-2546 GCA_964385215.1 uncultured Thermoplasmatales archaeon | reverse complement strand
AAACAAGGTGACCTCATTTCCTTTTTCAACCCACCGCTTCGCAATTTCATGGGTGAAAACTTCCGCTCCACCACCCTCTGGATTTTTAATGTCACGCCAATTAAAAATTAAGATTTTCATTCTCTCACAGAATCATAATATCTTAAAACGTTCAAACGATAAAAAATCGCAGCAGTATCCAGTGCAAGTTTCCATATATCCTTAAGCGTCAACCTGTTTTCAAACCTCTGCCAGTCTAGTTCAATCGGGGCTTCGACAATTTTATATCCTCTGTGATTTGCATTAACAAGCAATTCTAAATCAAAAGCATATTTTTTACACAGTACTTTTGGCAAAATTTCCTCCAAGACATCGTATTTAAACAATTTTAAACCGGCCTGAGTATCACTTAGGTTCAGATGGAATAAAATTCTTGTAAGAGTGTGATACCCTTTACTTAAAACTTTTCTGGAACCCGGATAATTGATTTTTGATAGAGGATGTCTTTTCGAGCCAATAACAATGTCTGCATCATATTTTTTCATATACTCAATGAACTGCGGAATTTGCTTTGGGTGTAAATCTAAATCGACGTCCATGAATGTGATTAATTCGCCAGAACAAAATTTAAAACCATATTTCAATGCAAAACCCTTTCCACCATTCTTTTTGTAAGTGACCACCTTAATTTTTTCATTTTTATTAGCCATCGTCATTGCTTCATTGTACGTATTATCGGTAGAGCCATCATCAACTAAAATAATTTCATAATCAAAATCAATTTTTTCGAGTAGGTTACCAAGAATTCTTCCAATTTGTTTTAGATTTTTATAAATAATTTTTTCTTCATTCCAAGCAGGGATTATTACAGACAATTTTTTCATATAAGCAAAACTTGAAGCAGGTCCATCAATATTTAAATCTTGTTATATAATTATTTTCCTTAAGTTAAGTTAATATTAGTATATTAAATTTTAAATTTAACTTTGGTTATATTAAAAATTCTTCTACTGTTTGAAAAGAATAAATTACGCAAAGCACCACCTCACACATTTTTACTAATTCCATAATATCGGCCAAGTTTGATTCATCGGTTTTCCAGATGTGTCTTGATTTATCTTCAGTCACATGAACGCAATAAAATGTTATTTAACAAAGGTTGCAGAAAATGAATTATTCGTTCTAACAGTGGAAAGTGATCTAAGAATCTTTCCAGCAATTGAAGGAATAATGAGTCGATTAATGATAGCTTGTTTTTTGGCATACGAATCGGTAGCGGATCTGACCATGGGCCTACAGCACCATATTCATCTTTGGCTTTTACCCGGATTTCATAAGATCCCTTTGATGTCCATGAATGTGTTGCATAACAGAGTTCATCAGAATCATATGGTCCTAACCAATCGCTTGTTATGCCTCCTTCCCATTCCCATTTATAATATACTTTATCTCCATCTGGATCAGTTGCTACTGTCTGATATGTGTAGGGTTTATCGGGTTTTCCACTTGTTGGTCCAAAGGGTCTGCTAGGTTTGTTTGGTTGATTGTTGGTAGCAGGATTTGTCAACGGGTAGTAATCTCCACCATTGATTATATGTGCCGAACAAGTATATGGAGTTAGAGAATCTCCTAGACCATCTCCATCGATATCAATACCACTATAGTCATGCCAATAGTTGCCACCAAGTTATGGATAGCTAATAATATTAATCACATTTTCTAAATGGGTTTTTTTCATCAATTTTGAAGTTTATCCATCAAACGCGTCTTACAAGTTATAAATAGCAACAATCGATGGTGTTTTCCCGCATTTGACATTTTTACATCTTGTTACTTTTTCCAAAAATCTTTATATATTCTAGTTGACAAACTCTACCGTGCTGGATAGTCTCACGGTACTATCCATCGTGGTGAGTCAGGATGAGAGGAAGGGCACTTAAAGTCACAATATTTCTTGCAATGTTTATGCTTGCAGAAATTAATATTGCCGCACACATTCCAGCATATGAATCATCAGAAAACAACTTAGAACAGATAACAATCGTAGGAAAAGATGGAGGGGAATATGAAACCATACAAGAGGCAGTCGATAATGCACCAGAAGGCACCACAGTGCTCGTCAAAGCAGGAAAGTATAATGAGACAATTGATATAAAAAAGGCAATTTATCTAATAGGAGAGAATAAGGAGACAACCATAATAAATCCCATCTCGGAGAAAAACAAATATGCACTCCGCCTTGGAGCTCCAGGAGCAATGGTTAAAAATCTAAGCATCACAAATGGGGCTCCAGGCCTATACTCTACAGGAGTTCGCATGTCTGCCTCAAAAACAGAGATATATAATTGCAACATATATGATACGCCTGTTGGCATTGTCGCATGGACTTCAGATAACATCATAGACAACTGCTCTTTTTGGGGATGTAAAGATGAGGGGATAGCTCTAATCGGAAGCCAGCATTCAAAATGCAATAACAACACAATCACAAACTGCACATTCTATGATAATTGTGATGGTATTGAACTACAATACTCATCAAATAACACCATTGATAACTGTGAATT
>CAYLOF010000299.1:0-2565 GCA_964385215.1 uncultured Thermoplasmatales archaeon | reverse complement strand
TTATACTCCAAGATACCTATAAGATAAGTCCCGAATAAAGTTATAATATATAAACTATGAGGCTTCTAGGTTTATTAAAAGGAGAATTTTCGCTAAAACATTGGGAACATTAGATAATCAGTGATTAACATGGTTCAGATTTGGTAATATATTATTATCTGGCGAAAGAGGGATTAATGGAATGACGATTAATTACAAGCATCCCAGCGTGAACAAAAGTGAATTAATCCACTTATTAAAAAATATTTGAGGTTATTTTTTTTGATAACCTATAATCGTCATTTTTTATGGCGAAGAAAGTATGGTAGCCTTTTCAAAATCTCCCGGAGTTGTCCGTCATCTGTGTTAGCTTTTTGCCAAACGGTCAAAAACAAAAGGAGATATATTAATGAATGGTAAAAATGAAAACATTAAAAGAAAGCCAGAAACAAATCAAAACAAATACAGTCATCTTGACTTCAATAAAAAAGAAGGCGAGTGGTATCGGAAAAGAGACCGTGAAGAAAGGAAATACGTTGAGGAAAAATGGGCTGAACAAGATAAAAAATCAAAAAAACGAGAAATCACATCAGAAATGAAACGAATATTGCAGGATCCCTCTTTACTAATAAAGATTATAGATGAGGTGCAAACAGCTGAAAATCTCGCTGGTGAAGAAGATACCATAATCGGTTTAACAATAGTTGCAAATACAAGGTTAACCATCGGTACATCAGCTGAATCAAAAAACCTTATGCTATCAGACGAAACAGGGATTGGTAAGGATAAAACAACTAAAGCAACACTGAAAGTTATTGTTTCACCTGAGGAAAATTTGCATCTAACAAAAACAACACCAGAAACATTTACTTACTGGCATGCTAACGAAGAAGATTGGACATGGGATGGTAAAGTAATACATTTTGAAGACATAACAAATCAAATATTGAACAGTTCAACGTTCAAAGTGATGGCGAGTGGTGGATCAAAAGCAGTGGTGGTAATGAAACAAGAAGTTATAGAATTAGAAATCATTGGTAAACCTGTGATGATTTTAACATCATTTCATGCCAGTCCAATCGATGAAAATCTTCGTCGTTTTCCAATAGGAAATCTCGACGATACATTGGAGCAAACCAGACGTATAAAAGAAAAGGTTTCTGAGAAATATAGCCCCAAAGAACAGCAACAACCAAATAAAACATTGAGGGAAGCATTGTTCATGCTGGAGCCGTACCGTGTTGTTATACCATATGCGAAATTGATACAACACGTATTTCCAGAAGACATGATTATGAGAACGCATTTTGAGCGTTTCTTATCATATATTTGCAGTAGCACGGTGCTGCATCAATACCAACGAATGAAAACAGCAGATGGAACATTGATAGCCAATGCTGATGATTACATGATTGCACGTATGGTCATACTCTATACAACATCAAATCCAAAGATGATTCCTACCAGCAAAGATTATCAAACTACATTGGACATATTACGGGAAAACGTTGCACCAATGAAAATAACAGACATTCTTTTAGACGAACGGTTAGAAAGAAGCAAAGATTGGCTGTACAACCATCTACCAAAAATGGCTAAGATGGGGTTAATCCGTAAAACGCAAATAAGTGTTGAATCTGGAGCTGTAACTAGAGATGTGTTGGCTTTTCAATATGCAAAAAATCTGAATGCAAAATCAATACCAGCATGGGATGAACTATGTGATGGTCTTGTAACAGCTTTAATATTGGATGAGAATCCTGATGAACAAGAAGAAATATATTCACGGATATTAGCATGGATTGTTGAGCAAGGTGGTAGTATCGGCATCGATCATGAAGACAGGTTTTATGTGGTTTTATTTGATGCAATAATTCCTGTTTATAGGAAGGAATTAGTGGTTTTTGAGGTTTTATTAAAATTTTTATTAAAGAGGGATAAAGATCGATATGAGAAATATGGTGCATCTTGTGAGCTCAGTCGTTCGTCATTATCAATGGAATCGAAAGTAAAGGTAGCAGGAGTATCTTACAATAATGAAGAATTTGAGCGGGACGACGAATTTGAGAGGGATGACGAATGGTTTATATAATCCTCTTCATTAAATAATAAAACCAATAAATCCTCTAAAACCTTCTTGTTTTTATCTTTTTTCAGGTTTTATTTTTTAATTAATAAAAGGAAATAATTTCTTCGATCTATTATTTTTTAATTTTAAGCATTCTGAACTATATAAAATTATAACTATAGGGGATTATATTCTCCCTTTTTTTAAAAATATTATATTAATATATAATATTGCCGACCATCGCCTCCCTGTTTAGAAGGTAGTCTGTTGAATTAAAAATCGATTCTTCATATATGTAACATTGAATGCCAACTTGGAACTTATGAGATTCTGCTTTTTTGCTCTGCATTAATCTTTATTAAAGAAGGCAGTATATAAATTACAGTCACGAGGTGTTACAATGTGTATAAAAACAAAACCTCCTTTCTAAAGTATGGTTTAACTGATTGTGAGGCATTTGTGCACTCATTCAGAAAATCAAATAATAATACTCATAAATTAAAGGGTACTGTTTGCTA
>CAYLOF010000298.1:0-2568 GCA_964385215.1 uncultured Thermoplasmatales archaeon | reverse complement strand
TCCTCCTGAGTTCCAACAATATTTGTATATATCATAAATGTTGTATTTTCTATAGCACGTGCAGGCAGTAGCGGTTCAAAGTATTTTCTAGTAATTGATGGTGAGGCAGAAAGGCAAATTATGATATCTGCACCTTGAAGAGAATATGCTCTACATAGCTCTGGAAAAAATAGGTCATAGCATATTATTATCCCTATTTTACCAAACTTTGTATTAAATATCTTTAGATCTTCGCCACCATCGAAAAATAATTTTTCTTCAAATGGTCCAAAATTGGGGAAAAACCATTTGGAATATACGTCCACTTTTCCATCAGGGTGAATGAGAATTGCTGAGTTGTGAATAAGTCCTTCAACATTATCGTTTTTCAAAGGCATTCCAAAAATGATGTGGCAATTCTTGTCTTTTGCAATTTTTTTCATGTAACTTATAGACGGTCCATTTATAGATTCAGCAAGATCTCTTATTTCATCCTTACATCGATAGCCAGTAAGGGTCATTTCGCCAAAGATGTAAATATCTGCATTTGCCTTCGATATGTATTTTTCCATGGCTTGTAGATTTGCCTTTTTATCTGCTATTTTTGGCCTCATCGATATTAAAGCTGCCTTCATTTCAATACCCACAACGTGTATCACTAAAGATTATTATAATGTTTGTTGAACCGTTTAAAGTTGAGAATTTTTGGCAAAAATATGGTTAAGAATTATTTCTCTAACTTTATTGATATCTGAATCTAAATAAATGGCTCCGATTAATGCTTCTAGCGCATTAGCAAGGTTTGTGGGGTTCATGTTACCTTTCTGTATTTCTTCACCTCTACCCAACAGTAGGAATTTCCCTAGATTTAACTCTTTGGCCACATCTGCCAAAAATTTGTTGTTTATAACCAATGCTCGTCAGCGGGTAAGCTCTCCTTCAGAAAAATATTTATTGCTTTGATATAATTGTTCAGCTGCAATAAAACCCAGGACACTGTCGCCCAGAAACTCTAGACGTTCATTATATTCAAGAGGAATTTTAGCCTCAAAAGCATATGTTTTATGCGTTAGCGCATTCTTTAGTAATTTCTTATCGTTGAACTTGTAGTCTATTTTCTTCTCAAGTGGTTCCAATTTTCTTTCTTTCATAACAGTTGCCAAGTATTGCCTTCATTCCTTTTATATGTCGCTATTTAATCGATATATGCTCTAATATTTTGTCTCCAATGAGCGGATCGTCAAGAGAGTTGATAAAATGCTCTTTGTTTCTATATGGTCGATTTGCTAAGATTCGTATGGCTCTTTTTTTGCCGATGCCCGGTAACGCCTCGATTGTTTCCCGTTGGGCATTGTTTATGTAAAGGGGAAATGGTACTGCTGTTATGGATCTATAACCATGACCTGTGACTTTTACATTTAGAGTAGTGTGCAATAGGTGGACGCCAGGTATTCCAACAAGCAAAGGATAGCTACCCATCTGCCTGCCAAACGTCAGTTTTCCTTTATATATCTCTGTGAGAACATCTTTTAAAACAGTACCTTCGGGCAGCATATTTTTAAGCAAAGGAGATTCTATATTTTCACTGACCTTCTTTTTGAATCGCTTGAATTCACGTTTGTGCTTGGATATTATTTTGTTACCTGTCTTAAACATTCTAGTACCTGGAATGGGTATAATCTGACGTAAATTGATACGTCTGAGTAGCATTCCATCATCCAAAATTTTCTTTAGAAAGTTGTAATCTAAGTCATATGTATCTTTCGTTTCGCCCTCTAGTCCATATACAAAGTTAAGCCCTGGCAACAGTTCAGGCATCCCATTATATCCAATAGTGGAGCCAACATCATTAAGAAGTTTTATAGCACGATACGCCTCTTCAACAGATGCCTTTAGATTATTTTTTTTGATAACAACTGGATCAACGCTTTCAATACCAAAGGCAGCTACATCACCTGATGTATGATATTTGACAATAGTTTTGGCGATGCGTCTGCATTCATTTGGATATCTAGCCAATATGCCTGGATTAGCATTGTCAATATGAAGTGTTTTTAAATTCGGGGCAACATTTCTAATGCCTTTGAATAATTTCTCCAAAGCATCTGGATCGGGTTGCGGAAATTCACTTTCGTCTGCATGCTTTGACATATAAGAAAAGATGCAAGGTTGATTACCAAGACGAAAATGTCTGACTCCATTTGTATACAATGCTTGAATCTCTGCAAGAATGTCTTTAATAGGGCGAAAATCAGGAGGGCCTTTGCTTGGCTCACTGCAGAATGAACATCCACCAACAATGCTGCGAGGGCATCCTCTGTATGTTTCGATTTCTGTTATTAAACGGTTGGGATAAAAAGGATGCTGTTTTACGATACTGGCGCCTTTTACTGAAAAACCTCCAATATCGCTGGCATGTTTGCGGAGTTGTGAGGAATCTATATTTTCAACATCATGTCTATTGTTCAAAATTTCAGGAACAACAGTTTCACAATCGCCTTTCACTATTAAATCAAAGACTGCCTCAACGAAATGTGTTTCTCTTACTTTTTTGCCACCAGAAATGCCAAAACCATAACGAGCAGCTGG
>CAYLOF010000297.1:692-2570 GCA_964385215.1 uncultured Thermoplasmatales archaeon | reverse complement strand
ACCGCAATGAGAAGTTTTCCCAGACTCTTCTCATTACCCTCAACGGTTGATTTTATCTATTTGATGTATTATTTAATACCATTCAACAATAAACTGTCCAATCCAAAGAAAATTTATTGAGATAGGAAAATAGGAAAAAGAGTCTAGAAGAATTTCCAGACTTTCATTTCATCACTACAGATATTTCCGGCATTATCAGAAATGACGACTTTAATTGTCCGCTTTCCAAAGGTTTCACTCCCCCAGTTCCAACTATATGGTCCAGAAGTATCAGTTGATCTTAGCTCATTATCAATATAAAACTCAACATATCCTATTCCCGATTCGAAGTCAGTTGCATCGACAGTAATATCTATTTTTCCAATTATGAAAGGTTTACGGAGTAGATATTGCCTGATATTAACATTTTTCAGATAGAGTGATTTTTCTGGTTTTGTGATTTCCATGGTTGGAGATGTCTCGTCTTCCTTAGTTGTGAAACTCCATTTTGCCCCATCTGTTGATGCTCCCTGATCATCCCATGCAACAATCTTCCAATAATACGTCGTCCCTTCTTGTAGTTTACTTGGGTTAAATTCTGTAGCAGATTGATTCGCTTCTATCTTTGGTGGAGAATTTGTTGTTCCGAAGTATATGTCATAGGTAACTGTATCATAATCTGGATCGCCGCCAGTCCAACTAAATATTTTATCAAAATCCGTATCGGTTTTACCATTCTCTGGATTTGGATCACTTGGGGGATTTGGCGGGTTGTTATTAACACCTGTAATTACGACAGTTAGCGATGGTGAAAAATTACTTTGATCGCCGTGCACATCCTCGGCCTTAACCTTTATATCATAAACACCATCTGTTGTCCAAGAATGATTCGTTGTAACTGTCTCTCCAGAAGGATAAAACCCCGTCCATTCATCAACAATATCGTCTCCATTCCAATCCCAGCCATATTTCACATTATCGTCATCAGGGTCGGTTGTATTTGTAGAGTACGAGTATAACATCTCTATGCAACCAAGTGTAGGACCAGAAGGTTTTCTAGGGATGTTCGGTGGGCGATTTTCACAACCAATAATATGAGCAATTGCGCTATCCCGGTCATATAAATAATCATTGCCAACGACAGTTACATTGTTTTGGTAGGATCCAGGTTCATAGAAGAAAGTCCGATAATATATTATGTAATCAGAATCACATATATCTGTGAAATTCCAATAAAGATGTCTATCGTTTCGTTCAAAAATAGGCGGTGTCAAACCTTCAACCCATTGAAAATCAAAATCAAGATCCATTGGAAGTACATCATTTACATTAACCTCATCGAAACACCCGCTGACATTGACGTATATTATGAAGGTTAGGAAAGTATATTCTCGACATGTATCAAATGTGATATTTTTACCTCGTCGGCTGTCATTACAATCGGGTTTCACAAACTTATCAACGGTAATATTTCCGCAACCGATCATATGAAATGTTGCAGAATCCTCATCATATGCCTGACCGTCACCCACAACACTAACATCGTTTGTGTAATCTCCACAGTCATACACATAAGCCATGTATCTAATCTCATACTGAGTATCACAAACACATGTGAAATTCCAATAGAGATGTCTACCGTTCTGTTCAAAGGCAGGAGTTGGTGAGCCGCTTACTATCCAATGGTGGTCAAAATCAACACCGACCGGAAGAATATCGCTCACATGAACACTATCATAACATCCGCTGACATTGACATACAATACATAGGTAACCCAAGGATCGCCAGCCCAGTTGTAGTCATTGATATCGAAGGTAATGTTCTTGCCCAGCATACCTTCATCACAATCGGGTTTCACAAACTTATCAACGGTAATATTTCCGCAACCGATCATATGA
>CAYLOF010000297.1:0-592 GCA_964385215.1 uncultured Thermoplasmatales archaeon | reverse complement strand
TCTTGCCCAGCATACCTTCATCACAATCGGGTTTCACAAACTTATCAACGGTAATGTGATAGGATAGTGGCCCATCTCCATCATCATTACTGACGTTGTATCCACTAATACCAGGAAAGATACTTGCCCCAATAAATAAAGCCATTACCGAAAAAACAATGGCCTTTCCATATTTTCCATTCTTATTCATCTATAGTCCCCCTTACTTTACTTTTCATTTACAACCAGCAATTAATCACTGATATGGTAATATACCGTGTAATAGAACAATCTATCTATTTAAAAATGTTTTGAATAATATTGATTCATATAATAAAATATTTTGGATAATTTAATTATTGTGCTCTTTGTTTTACTCAAGCTCATATTCCTTCGTCTCCATTCAAATAATACTTCCCGCCCTCCCAACAAAAACAGGATGAATGTTCACATTATGCATGTATTTATGCATATAAAAATATTTGGATAAGAAATAAAATAAGGGGAATTTCCAAATGAATCTAAAACTCATTTTGAAATCCCTTCTGAGGCGCCGCCATCAGAGGCAGCTTTTAAATATGAAAAGTTGTATACTGCCTTACTCTTATCTAAT
>CAYLOF010000296.1:0-2648 GCA_964385215.1 uncultured Thermoplasmatales archaeon | reverse complement strand
AGGATATCATTGAGAATTTAGATATCATGGTGCCTAAAAAGTTGGGAGTTTAGGAAAATGCTTATCTGTACATGTTACAAGTGTTTCGAATGTGTCATGGCAATAATAGCATTCTCTATTTTCTGCATTTTTTAGATATGTGAGGTTCTTTCCACAGATGAGACCGCCGCCTTTACGCTCCGTTTTCCATCACGTCCCAACGTTGAATATTGTTTATCAATGAAATGCGATTTTTGTCAGCCACATGATTAATATTCCCAGTATAAAGACTCCCATAGTTAACATGGACTTTCTGATGTCAACTTCCTTTTTGATTTCAGGAACTAAATCTGTGGCGGCGATATATATAAATCCACCAGCTGCAAAAGGCAATAAAAATACGACGGCATGCTCAATACTTTTTGAGATAAAGTATCCTACAATTCCACCGGCAACAACTGTTAATGCAACTGCAAAATTAAGAACTATGGCCCTTTTCCTTTCAAAACCACCATAAATTAGTACGCCGAAATCTCCAATTTCTTGAGGAATTTCATGTGCAGCAATTGCAAGTGTTGTTGTGATGCCTAGATGTACCGATACAATGAAACTTGCTGCTATGATGAGCCCATCGATGAAATTATGGATCGAATCTCCTATTAAATTCATATAATGAAACGTATGAACCTCGCATTTTTTATTATGGCAATGCCGCCAATGAAGCACCTTTTCCACAATGAAAAAAAGAATGAAACCGACCAATACAAAGATGAGAATATCTCCCCCTTCGGCTTTTTTTACAGTTTCGGGCAGCAGATGAATAAATGCACCACCCATTAGGGCGCCGGCAGATAGACTTACCAGTATGATCAATATTTTATTCAATAGATGCTCTTTCATTGCCAACGCAAAAACACCGACAAAGGCGATAAGCGCAATGGCGATAGTAGCCACAATGATATACATCAATTGGATCATATGTACTCCTTATTCAAATGATTCTTTTATGGTGAATCTCATCTACGTTTTAAGTCTTTTTATCTGAGTAGCCCTCCTAATGTAAAGCCTGCGCATATAAAAAAATGACGATGCATATTCATACAAAAGGTATTAATAATATATAAGACGAATAATATTATAGATTACAAATAAACTTAGGTATTGGAAAGGTAACTAATATGAAATCTTGCCAGAAACAAATCTTAGCTTTGGGTATTATCGTTCTATTTGTTTTGACGATTTTCCCGGCGCCGGTAAGTAGTGAAAACCAGCTTGACAAAACTCTTGCAACTGTAAATCTGCTAGATGATGAGGAGATTTCCCTGCTTCGTGTGGAACACTACTTGTTTCTTAACACTGAAGAGGTGACAGATACGTTTGATGTTAGGTATGTATTTCCGCCAGATTATCAGTATCAAGTACCAATTTTATTAGAGGTCTTAGAGGATAGCACGGCAGATATACTGCATTATCAGATTGATGATGGCACAAATGAGCCGAACAAAATAGTAACGTTTACAATAGGTGCTATGGAGAAAGATGAAAGGGTTTTGATACATTTCTCATGCTGGGTTCTTGTTAAAAACCATGAGTATAACGATCTTCCAGAGTATGTAAAAATACCTAAGAAAAAGGATCTGCCAGAAGAAACCAAAATATGGCTTTCACCAACGGATGTAGTGCAAACTAGACGCATTCTCATAAAATATACTGCAATGCAATTGCACAGGGGGGGCGATAATCTCATTAGTTTTGCAAATAACGTTTCATTGTTTATTAAAGAACATCGATATTTCTTGTTTTTTCTCCAGCTGAAATTGGGTGTTTTCTTTTCTCAAGATGCTATTACAACGCTATTTATAAATGGAGAAAACGTTGGCCGATCACATTTAGCATGTGCGCTACTCAGGTCAAATAATGTTCCTGCACGAGTTTTATTGGCGAATAATGATCAGGGCTTCTGGACTCAGATGCATTATATGGTTGAGTATTATTGCCCAGATTATGGGTGGGTTTTAATAGATCCAACTAAAGGGGAAACACCATACGCTACAAAAAAACAGGTTGTGAATAGGGTTTGTTATCCAGAAGATGAAGAGGACACCAAAACAGACTACATCTTCCCGCTGATGAAAGGCGAGGAGCGTTGGATATGGATTGATGCCGAGAACGTTTATCCATATTATGTTGACTGTGATGAGGGGAGCAAATCCCAGATGTTTAATGAAAGTGAGATAACTGCTGATTCATTTACTGCAGATTATGCATTCTTTAGAACTCAGAATGTGTTTCGTCAATATGAAAAATATCTGAAAATGAATCTAACTGGTGAGAATTTAGGGCATCTACAGGATGCCATAAGTTTTCAAAAACAGGCAACTAGCGAGTTACAAGAAAACGATGACATAAATGAGTATATCTATTTTATAGATAAGGCATATGATGAATACAAAGACATAGACATTTCATAATTTTTTTAAAGCATGCGAAGCAACAACTTAATTTTGTCAAAAAGATCCATTCAAAATTTTTTTAACTCACACATAGTTATCATTATGTGGAAAAAGATTTGGCTGATGAAATCAAGGAATTGAACAAGCGCATAAGCGAACTGGAAAAAATGCTTTCTATACTAATGCAACCGTTAAGAGATATAGGTAAAACAGCGA
>CAYLOF010000295.1:0-2653 GCA_964385215.1 uncultured Thermoplasmatales archaeon | reverse complement strand
ATTGAAAATGCAGATGTTGGAATCTTTTCTTTCAACAATGAAAACGATTATAAAGAAATCAATTCAAAGTTTTGTGGGATGATTGGATATGATCGTAATGAAATGTTTGATTATAAGTTTCCTGAGCCTTTTTGGCCAATACAATTCTATTCAAGGGTAAAAGATGATATAGAGCTGTATAAGCAAACTGGTTTATTAAAAATTGAAACATTTTTTCGTCGAAAAAACGATACTTATTTTCCCGTTTATCTCTCTGGAAGTATTATTCCCAAAAGTGGAGATTATGATGTAGAATATGCAATTTTAATGGAAGACAGGTCAGAACAAAAAAAAGCAGAGAGAGAATTCAAACTCTCTAAAGGGATGCTCGTATCGTTAAATAATAAACTTGAAAAATTGGTTAAAAAAAGAACGAAACAACTCCAACTTGTGATGAAACAAAAAAATGAGTTCATTAACCAGTTGGGTCATGATTTAAAAAACCCATTAACTCCATTGATTAGTCTTATTCCAGTTCTTTATAAAAAAACACCAGATGATGAATGCAAGGAAATAATTGCGATTTTAAAGAGAAATGTTGCGTATATGCAAAATTTGATTGTAAACACAATTGAACTTGCCAAATTAGATTCTCTAAAGATTCCTTTTTCATTTGAATTAGTAAATTTGAAGCAAGAGATAGATTCTACCATTCGTAATAATTTTAAAGAGATCGATTCTATCATCCATGATAATCTTACAATGCATAATGAAAAAAATATTACAATATTTAATCGAGTAGATAACGATATTTATATAGAACTGGATAAACTTAGGTTAAATGAACTCATCATTAATTTAGTTGGAAACGCCGTTAAATATGGAAAGGAAAATGGTTCTGTGAATGTTATTGGAGAAAAAGATGATGATAATTCTATTCAAATAAAAATTATCGATGACGGAATAGGGATGAACCAAGATCAATTACGACATGTTTTTAACGACTTTTACAGAGTTAATCGCCAAAATTCAAACTTTAAGAGTAGTGGACTTGGCATGTCTATTTGTAAACGGATTGTTGAAAAACATGGCGGCACCATTAATTGTGAAAGCCAAGGTCTTGGAAAAGGAACTACGGTGATATGTATCTTACCGATAAAACATAATTTATTGGAGGATGAACAGATAACTCAAAAAATGGAAAATGTAACCTCCTCTATTAAAAATGAAAAGATAAACGCATAGGTAATAATATGGAAAATTGTTGTGAGCCTGCAATTAAGGATTTTATCCAAGCGATTTTTACAGTTTCAAGTAGAAGAACATCTTTGAAATTTGCTGAAGAAACATTTTCTGATGCGTTTAAAACATTACAGAAGCGATTTGCATTATTTAAAAAAATTGGAATTAAAGCAGAGGCAGAAGCAATCATTAGTGGTGGATTTCAGATTGATTTTTTAGACGATATATCCCATTTACAAAAAATTGATGTCGTCCGAGCGCTTGAATCATTGATTCGTATTATTTTTGATGATATTGGTGATGACTCTGGATTATATTTCATAACAGAAATTAAGAATCGTCTCAGAAAAGAAAATATCGATTGTATTACAGAGTTAGGTGTAGACTTCGGTCAAATTCAAAGTGAGCAACATTATGCATATGCTAGAAAAAAAAGGAAAAAAGGAAAAAAGGAAACTGGAAAAAAAGAAAATCCATTGGGTTATGGATGGGATTCTGTGACTAAATGGAATTATAATGAGGAATCAAAACAGGTTGAATTATATGACAAACAAGGGAAAATATTAGATAAGATTGATTTACAACAAGCGATACGTCATTATGTTGAAAGCCTTTCTGGAACTACGGAGATGTCACCATTTGAACTAGCAAATTTATTAGAAGAACATGAGAGATCATATTCATTTCTCAAACTTATTTATTATGAAAATCTTGAATATGAGACAGCAAAAAAAATGCTTAATTTAGATGATAATGAAATTGATACGATTATTAAAGAACTCGTAGAATTAGAATTATTGCAATATGTTTCAGATAATGAAATTGAAATAACTAAATCCGGTAAAGAATTTATGGATGTCAAGGTTAAAACTCCTTCTTAATATGATGGAGCGATACAAAGGTGTTCGTCAATTCTTGTGCTGTATCTATACTTGCATCATCTGACCATCGTTTGTAAAATAATCGTATCATATGCTTTGGAATCCCAAACTATCGTTCAATAGGGTTTTGTAAACCAAAGGTTGCATGTTCTCAGTTTGCATGTAATCTGTTTAATGCTGGTTTGTACAAGGTCTGCCATCAACGAGGATCTTTTGGTTGTTGCTGCATTTTTGTAACACCTGATTAAGAAAACTGTATGCTTGTTTGACTGCATTGGAAATAACTTTTTGCTTAACTTAGCCCCTAAATGGGGAGGATGGGGATGATATCTCTTTTTGTCTTTCGTATTGGCTATAAAATTTGTGTGAAAAACATAGATACGATAACGTTATACTATGGGAAATACCAATAAAAATCGTTAATTGACGTATTTAAATACGACAAATTTATAAACTGCTATTTACATATATCATTATGGCGGGAGTCTAGTTTAAGATGAGGTTTTAGGATTCAGGTTTTTCCCATTTTTTTCTCCATTTGTTGCCGACTC
>CAYLOF010000294.1:0-2659 GCA_964385215.1 uncultured Thermoplasmatales archaeon | reverse complement strand
AAAGTTTCGAACATGAAAATCTGGACTACGAGTTCATGTATCATCAATATAAGTTGAACAATCTGGCAAGGGATAAGTTTCCAGGTCTTTTCAAATACATCAAGCGTTTTGAACAAGGTTGCCCCGATGTATTTTTTGAGGTGGGAGAACGATGTTCAAAACCAAATGTTGAGGCGGAAGTTAAGGCAAAGAAGAGGACAAATCTTGCCTGCAAGATGGCAGGTTTTGCCGTGCAGGCTGCAAGGAACAATTATCAACGACACACTGTTGTGGAGCAGTTTATGCTTGTAAACGATAAAGCAACCATTGCATGCGAGATACCGGGAAAAAAACATTGATAACGGAGTTACTGGCCATGTTGATATATTGCAGGTGAGAAATGATAAGGTGTATATTTTGGATTTCAAACCAGATACAGCTAAGGATAAAAAGGCTGCAGGGCAGTTGTACCATTACGCATTGGCTTTGTCATTTAGGACAAGGATACCATTGAAGCAATTCAGATGTGCTTGGTTTGACCAAGATGTATATCTTGAGTATGATCCAACAAAGGCAGATGTAAAACCGATTGTAGCAAAAGCCGCTAAGATTGGTGGAAAGAGCTGACGTTGAACATATGTCGAAAAATTGGAACAGGAATTCATTGATCAAACATCATGAAGTTCATTAGGTCCTATGGATCGGATAAACGATAAGTGCCGCGCAGACCGATCAAAAGACAGGTGCTGAATTCTGGGCAGGTCGTAGGTATCGTAGACTGGGCAAAAGACGGGTGTAGAATGCTGGATGGGGCGCAAGTACATTGGATTGGACAAGCGGTAAGTGCCCCAGATTGGATAGGTTGCAGGTAACTACAGGTTTGGACAAAAGACAGGTACCTCAAATAATAGTCACTGGGTCCCTCAGATTGGACAAAAAGCAGGTGCCTCAGACTGGACAAAAAGCAGGTGTAGAATGCTGGATGGGGCGCAAGTACATTGGATTGGACAAGCGGTAAGTGCCTCAGACTGGACAAAAAGCAGGTGCCTCAGGTTGGACAAGGTATTATATATGGGGTGGTTTTAGGTACCGTATACTGGACAGAATTGGACGATGTTGTAGGTACCTCAGGTTGGACGGAATTGAGAAGAGGAATTTGTCTTATTTTAACAGGAGAAGAGAGTTGCTTTGAGTTGCAGAAATTGGATGGTGCTGTGGCAGTTGACAGGTGCCGTATTTTGGACGGGGTTGTAAATATTCAATAAAAAGTCGGTTTTCCTAAAATTGACAATTATGGTTATGGTAAGACCAACGATGGAGAATATGGTAGATACAATGTTATAGTGATACCTTCAGATTTATCCTAGACATTTGATTCGTAGAGACTAAATTATCCGATAGAGGTCAGTGGTCTGGAACTCCCTCCTTGGGACAATTATTTTTATCTTTCCAACGTCCACTAATGTATATCTGGATGATGTGCCTGAACTTCAGAAGGATAATCAGTATCAATTAACCGAAATCTTTTTATTATATCGATTTATATACTTTATGAATCTGCATTATTGTAGAGGGGGGATTCTTAAGGAGGAAGTAAGGAGGATTAGCTATGGTGAAGTGGAATTTTTGTAAAGAAGAAGCTAAAAAATCGTTAATAGCGGGTATCGTAATTGTATTTCTAATAATTTCATTATCATCCTTATCTGGATGTCTTCTGATAATGTTTCCACCTAGTGATGTACATGTAGAATTCATCGATTGCCCAGAAAGTGGTAATGTTAGTGAGGATTTAGAGTTTGTAATTAAAGTTAGCGATAAAAGTGGTAAAGATGTAAAATTAACAATAGATTGGAATGATGATAGTCCAGATTATGAAAGTGGATTTTTTTCTTCCCCTCATACATTTACAATATCACATTCTTGGGATACTGAAGACGAATATATAATAATTGCTACTGGTATGAACATAGATGGATATAGTAGTGACACTGCTTGTGAAATAACTATTGGTGGAACAACTTGCTTGGCTCCAGGAACTGAAATCACTTTGACTGACGGTAATATTAAAAAAATCGAAGAAATTCATGTTGGTGACCAGGTTATTTCATATAATTTGGAAAAAAATGAATATTCATCATGGATCGTTAGTAGAATTGGCAAACCTATTCATCCTATATGTGAAATTAACAATGGCTTAATATGGATAACAAAAGAACATCCTATTTATATAAAAAAACAAAATGGTAATATAGGATGGGGTGCGATCGAACCAAACCAAAATAAAGTTAGGATTAAAGAAGAAATATTGAAGTTAGAAATTGGAGATGAAATATATTCAGAAACTGGCGAATGGATTAAAATAATTAATATTTCATATCATGATAAACCAGTTCAAACATATAACATTCTCTCCGTATCTGGAAATAATAATTATTTTGCAAATAATATACTTGTATATGAGGATTTACCACCTATTCCATATATGTTTAAGTGGTATTTAGGGAAATTCTTGGAGTCCCATCCAAATTTAATACCATTATTTTTACCAATATTAGATATTATATGATAATCAATGAGATGAAAAATGATATATTTCTATGTTTGAATTGCACATTTATATTATTATATAAATTTTTTATTCTATTTTATTAATTATTGTTGTTTTTTCGTTTTATGATGG
>CAYLOF010000293.1:0-2659 GCA_964385215.1 uncultured Thermoplasmatales archaeon | reverse complement strand
GCAGATGAAAACACCATATTTGTTGGAAGTAAACCACCGATGAGCTATGTACTTGCAGTTGTAACACAGTTCAACACTGGCGGATCAGATGAAGTTGTAATAAAGGCCAGAGGCAGAGCGATAAGCAGGGCAGTTGATACCGCGGAAATTGTAAGAAACAGATTTGTCACAGATGCAGAAATAAAAGATATAAAAACCAGTACCGAAAGCCTCACCAACGAGGAAGGCAGAACGTCAAATGTATCCTCTATTGAGATATGCTTAACAACTACTAAGAAAAGCGAGAAAAAGAAGAGCAAATAGGTAGAACGGTAGACCTACAGTATAACATCAATATCTAATTTTTCAGCGAGTTCTTTATATCTATTCCTGATAGTAACCTCTGTTACACCTAAAAACTCTGCTATATTTTTTTGAGTTCTTCGCTCACCGCAGAGTACCGTTGCAATATAGAGCGCTGCTGCTGCGATACCAGTTGGGCCACGTCCGCTGGTGAGTTCGCGCTTCGCTGCCTCTTTTAAAATCTCCAATGTTTTAGCCTGAACATCACTGCTGAGTTTTAGATCGCTACAGGATCTTGAGACATAGTCCTGCGGTAAGGTAGGTAACAGTTTCAATTTTAGTTCTCGAGCGATAAATCTATAGTTCCTCCCGATTTCTTTTTTGGGCATACGCGCTGCTTTACTTATTTCATCAAGAGTCCTTGGTACATTGCATTGTCGGCATGCAGCATACAATGATGCAGCGGTGATACCTTCAGCACTTCTACCACGAATCAATTTTTTTAACACCGCTTTACGATAAATCATAGCAGCAGTCTCCCTAACCATTCTTGGAAGACCTAAACCTGATGACATCCTGCCAAGCGAAGAAAGAGCACCCATAAGATTTCTCTCTGAGGCATTGCTGATTCTGATTTTTCTCTGCCATTGCCTCAGGCGATATATCTGGGCCCTGTTTCTTGTTGGAATGGGTTTCCCATATGAATCCCTGTTCTTCCAATCAATCATCGTGCTGAGACCCTTATCATGAATCATATAGGTCATAGGAGCTCCAACCCTTGATCTTTTCTCACGTTGCTCGCTATCAAATGCACGCCATTCAGGGGCATAATCAATAAGGTCGTCGTCAATTACAAATCCACAGTTTCTACATACTAATTCTGCTCTGGAATAATCCCTAAGTATAAAGGTACTGCCACATTCAGGGCATCTAACCGTTTCCTCTATTTTCTGCTTTTCTTTATCCACCAATTTAAATCAAACCTATAACTCCATTTTAACCCAGTTGAAGGTTAAAAAGGAGCAGGCTACCTTATATAAATATCCCCCCCCTTTTTTTTGCTCAATGTTTTTTTGGTAATATTTGTACAATAACCCATTAATATATAGAAACGAACAAGTCTTTTTGATGTTGATAGCTGGAAATGTTTCAAGTGATCAGGAAGCAAAGGAAATTGATTTCATCTCAAAAACACTAGCTGTGAAAGACATGGTAAAAAGACTTGTCAATCAGCTAAATTAGACTCTTTTAACAATTTTTCCATTAAACCAAATCATACCATATATAGAAAATGGGTGAATATCTATTTTAGCATGTTTAATGATACAGTTCATGAAAAGAAATGGCTGTTGACCTCATCTATAAGGATCTTAGAAAAATACAGCTAACAGAAGAGAAAACGAGATTACTTACAAAGATTAACAGGGATTTTTACTCTGATATTTCAGCAGTTCAATGGAAAACCGACGATATGTCTAATGGAGAAGTACAAAATGTTAAAATAATTGCCACGCAAATATACCTTCTGAGGGAGAAAAAGATAATACTAGCAGCTCTTTCAAAAGCCCGAGGGGGTAGACCTGAATTAAGAAATATGTTGGATGAAGAAAAGAACTTATTTGATTCCATCTTTGACATACTGATGAAATCTCGGAAAGGTTCTATTTATGGTGTAGAAAAGTAAGCTTAGCCTAGAAGCCCCAAAGATGTGAGTTCTTCTGACAGTTTCTCAATTGCTATTGACACGTCTTCTGTCTTTCTGGCACCTGCACAAACGATTTTACCCGATCCGAAAACCAACATTGCCACTTTAGGCTCTTTAATGCGATAGACAAGCCCAGGGAACTGCTCAGGTTCATATTCTATGTTTTCCAAACCAAGACCTACTGCCACCTCATTTAAGTTAAGCTCGCCCCCCAAATCGGCGATAGCTACCATATTTTGAACAATCAGCTCAAGATCTTTGTTTTTGTAAACGTCTACGCCCATTTTCCTTAGTTTGTCTGCTATTATATCAATGGTCTTGCGCACATCTTCGAGGTTTTTGGCACCAGTACAGTTTGCTTTACCACTTCTGAAGAGCAGCGTAGCTGTTTTAGGGTTTTTCAACCTGTAAACCAAACCTGGGAATTGTTCAGGTTCATATTCGGCATCTTCCAAAGATTGCGCTATAGCATCCAAATCCAATTTATCTGCAAATGTCGTAGATGCTACAATATTTTCAACTTTCATTTCTATCATACTAATATCACCTTATGATGAATGCTTTTAAAATCTTATTGAGTAACCCGAATCAAGATGCGCTTTATAATACTACGTCTACTTCAATATCATAATTCTTGTATTCATTCCTAAATTCACTTATGGAAAAAATGAA
>CAYLOF010000292.1:0-2665 GCA_964385215.1 uncultured Thermoplasmatales archaeon | reverse complement strand
AAAAAAAATAGGATTTTAAGAATTTCAATATTAAAACCAAAAGAATTGATTTAAAAAATATTAAAATCTAAAATCTTTTTGGTTTACGTTTCTGAAAACATTCCTTACAATAGACAGGTCTGCTACCATCTGGTTTAAAGGGAACTTCCGTTTCTTTACCACATTCTGCACAAATTACTTTGTACATTTCTCTTTTTTCATCATACATTTTTACTATTTCCTTATCGTTCAATTAGAACTTTAAATCATGTAGATTAAAGATTAGTATTTAAGGATTTCTCAATCCTGCAGGTTTGCAGATAATTTCATATTTTTTCATACATTAATCTAGTCATCATATAATCTTAGAACACATTCATTTGTTCAGGTAATGCCCTTCTTCTACTAAGAAATCTTGCCTGATTTGTTCTATACCTATATACGACATCGGCTTTTTCATCCTGGACATCCCATGGGCATATGATTAACAGATCTCCGCCTCTAATTCTCCCTATTCTCCTTCTCTTTCCGCCAGGTATACGTGCCAGCCTTGATTTACCATCTTCACAAGCAACAGACATCCTAGAGCCTCCTAGCACCGTATCTACCACAGCAAACAGTTCATTTTTTTTACTCTTCGGTAACGGCACCTGTATTTCTTCAGTTTTGTTATCATTATAGCCCATATTATCAACAAACAGCTAATCCATGAACCCCGCCTTTTATTAAGTTTGTGATTACGTTGACCTAGAAGAGCTGAAGTCTAAAGATTTTAACCTCATTGGATGATTTGAAATTTATCAGGAAAAACATTTAATCCAACTCCACAAGATTATGTCAACGGTTAAACCTTCTTCAGCCTGAGTTCACCATTGCATGTCGTATGATATGTACGTTTACCTACTTTGATGGATATTGTTTGAATTCGACCATAAGGCCATACAACTGTTGAATTGAGATTAGTATAGCTTTATTTTTCTGCTAAATGATACTTTTTTATTATAATCAGAACATTTAAATTGAATCCAATTAGTTTAGGTAACAATTGTAGAACAAATACTTTTTAAAGTAAAAATATATATGCCATATGGTGGTGAAGTAACAATGGGTTGTGAGGTTGAAGAATTAGAACTTGAGTATATGGATTTGGAAATGTACAATTTTATTTTTTAGACGATAATGTTTTTCTTATCCTGGGTTCGCCATTGCCTATCGTATGATATGCACGTTTGGTGGAGTGTTATAGCTTACATTTTTACAGGACATCATGTTGCGAATTCAAAGGAATCTCTTGAAAAATAAGATAGAGGGATGTTTAGGTGTATTTGTTTGGTTCTCTGCAGTGTGGACAATATTTTGCATGCATGGGCATGGTTTTTCCACAGTTAGGACAAATTCTTTTGGTTTCACCCGTTTCGTAAGAAGTTGTTGAGTATGATGTTGGTTGCTTGTAAGATAACAAGAATGGTGAAACAATACCGAGGATGAACATGATGAATCCAATGAGAATTAATGGCCAACTACAAATGATACCGAAGCCAAAGGTGACAATGGTAAATAAAATACCAATGGCCATGAGAGCAATGCCTGTAAGAATTAGAGAGAGATTCATAGTTGTTCAAAAAACAGCATACAAAATAAGGTTATATATGCATTCGTTTACAAGAAATGTTTTAACGAGGACTATTCTTGTTGTTTTCCTTCTTCGATGACCACTTAGATTTCAAGATTATATTTTTGTTCAATGGTTCTATCGCAGGACTACAAGAGAAACACACATATAATAATTAGGATATTTTACTATGGGTTCTAGTGTAAACCTTTTGAGGTGTGAATGGCCTCTCATTGGCATCAGACCTCCTCATCTGATTGCCAGAACCCTTTCAAATACTAAAAGATGAGATAAGATGATTGAACTGTTGGCTATAACGTTCACAGTGTTGCTTGCTGTTGCTCTTTACTTCGTCATCTACAAAAACATGAAAGCAGAACTAAAAGTCTACAGAGCATAGGCTAATGTTTCATCACTTGTTATCTCCTTAATTCGTCCTTCCTTTACCCATTTATTAAATAGACGCCTCTGAATCGGAAATTCAAAATTCCGCTTATCCGTATACATCATCAAGGTATACACATCTCTATTTTTACCTCTCTCAAAACCATACAATACAGCAAATGCTATTTTTCGGTCTTTACTCCACTTAAATTCATAGTAACTTCCTACCTTTATTTTTGGTTTTGACATAAAATTCCTCCGCCATCAAATCTACAATTTCACAACAACTCTTTCTTTAAAAAACCCAACCAACTATTTTTAAAATGGGTAACAATTGTTCAATATCATACAAACATCTTTATAAAAATTAAATATGCAGAGAAATACTACAAACAATATCCTGTTGACTGGATTTCACATGCTATGAGAAACAGATGCATAAGATCAAACTAAATCTTCTGCAATAATCTTTACAACGGTGGGAAACAGTAAAACAAAAATTAGTAAAAGTAGAACACTAAATAGTTTTATATTTCTGTTCATTTCATTCATCTAACAATAAAAATATCGCTTTTTGTTTATATGCTATAGTAAAACGTTTGGGAAAAGCCTCAAGACGGCCAGTGCGAATAAAATAACTGGAGTTTTGCGTTTTAGCATGAACAACTATTAATCAATGGCAATCCATTC
>CAYLOF010000291.1:0-2673 GCA_964385215.1 uncultured Thermoplasmatales archaeon | reverse complement strand
GCAATGGTATCTGATTTAGATATGGCTATGGATGAATTCAAAGTAAGATTTGATTTAAGTCTCAGTGTTTTGAAAAATATCGGGATTCAAAACGATGATATAGAAATGGCCTTAAGAACAACTAAAGATTTTTATAAAGAAAATAAGGAATTTATTGTAGATCTAGTAAAAAAACTTGGAAAACCTATTTTAATAGAGACCTGGGATGAAAGAATATTTTACTTTATTTTAAAATTTGAGTTTAACTTTTTAGATATGTCAGATAAAGCATCAGCATTAAGCACTGATCAAATTGATATAGAAAATGGTGAAAGATATGATATAAAATTCACAGATAAGGACGGGACACAGAAACATCCTTTAATACTTCATTGCAGTCCATCAGGTGCTATTGAAAGAGTAATCTATGCATTACTTGAAAAAGAAGCCATTAAAATGCAAAAGGGCCAAAAACCAATGCTTCCACTTTGGCTTTCACCAACTCAAGTTAGATTCATTCCTGTTAAGGATAAATTTGTCAGCAATTGTGAAAAATTCATCGAAGAATTAAATTCTTCGAAATATGGAGTAATTGTTAGAGCCGACATTGATGATAGAGACGAAAGTGTCGGTAAGAAAATAAGAGATGCAGAAACGGAGTGGGTTCCAATTATTTTGGTAATTGGAGATAAGGAACTAGAAAGCAATTCATTTACACCAAGATTCAGAGATACGAATTTTGCAGAAAAAGAAGCGTATTCGCTTGACGAGTTAAAAGAAAAGATATCAGAAACCGTAAAAGATTATCCACAGACTCTTTTGCCATTACCAATGCACATGTCAAAAAGGGTTAAATTCAAATAATTTTGTATTTGGAGATATTATATGATAGATAGAAAAGAAATTCAAAGGTTAGTAGAGAGTTATGATAAAGATAACATTACGATAGGGGTTCTTGGAGGTCATTCTGGTCTTGACGTTTGTAGAGGTGCTAAAAAACATGGTTTTCGAACGATTGCAATCTGCCAAAAAGGACGAGAAATGACATACACAAAATATTACAAAACCCGTAAAGATGGGCGGGGTTGCGTCGATGAGACCATTGTTCTAGATAAATTTGCAGATATCACCAAACCAGAGGTTCAAAAAGAATTGCGAAAAAGAAATACGATTTTCATACACAACAGATATTTCTGGGTTTATTTTGATTTTAATGATATTGAGAAAAATTTCAAAATCCCTATTTATGGAACACGAGGCATGTTGAAGCTTGAAGAACGGGATGTCCCAAAGAATCAATATTATTTGCTAGAAAAAGCAGGGATACGATTTCCTAAGATACTCAAATCGCCAAAGGACATCGACAGACTCGTTATAGTAAAAGTGAATGAAGCTATTCGCGGCTATGAAAGAGCATTTTTTTATGCAATTGATCATAAGGATTACAAGAAAAAATCAGATGAACTGATTAAGAAAAAAATGATAACGAAAGAATCACTCAAAAAAGCTGTGATTGAAGAATATGTGATAGGCGCTCAGGTTAATTTTAATTATTTCTATTCGGTAGTTGATGATGAGCTGGAGATAATGGGGACAGATACGAGAAGACAGACTAATCTTGATGGACTCATTAGACTCCCTGCAAATGAGCAACTAGAAGTTCTAAAATATATGAAACCAAAACTAATCGAAACAGGTCATATTGCGGCAACCACCAAGGAATCCATTATTGAGAAAATCTTTGTACTAGGCGAAAAGTTTGTAAAAACAACACAGAAAGAATGCCCCCCTGGCATCATCGGTCCGTTTGCACTTCAGGGTGCTATTGCGGCTGATAAGGGAAAAGAGGAGATGGTCGTTTTTGATGTTTCAATGAGAATACCTGGAAGCCCGCTGACTCGATTTACGCCTCATTCTGGTTACCTTTATGGTGATTCGATAAGCTATGGCGAAAGAATCTCCATGGAAATCAAAAAAGCAATAGAGGAAAACAAACTTAAAGAAATTGTGACCTAGAATCTTTGCAATTTACCGTTCTTTTTTCCGTGATAATCTTTTCAACAGGAATATCATGTTCTTCAATTGGTATTTTGTCAACTATCTGTAGTTCAAATGCTAGTCCTATATGGCTTGCACCTCTAGAATCTTTCAATAATCTGTCGTAGTATCCCATTCCATGCCCGATTCTATGGCCTTGTTTATCAAATCCTACACCTGGAACGATGATTAGATCGATTCTGTCGAGAGAGATTTTTTCTATACATCCTTTTTTAGGTTCTAGAATATTATAGGAGCCGGTTTCAAGATTTTCCCATTTATCAAGTTTAGATAAAATCAGCGTTCTGTTTTCTTTGTTAGATACGGGTACAACCACATTTTTCTCTTCTGACATGCTTTTTTTTATCATCTCGTGGGTATAAACTTCGTTGTCGTATGAAACATAAAAGAGAATTGTTTGCGATTCTTTGTATTCATTCATTTCAAAAAATCTTTTTTCAATCTGACTACTTTTCCTTGATATGTCTACATCGGACAAACTTTTTCTCTTTTTCATTAACTCTTTGCGAAGATCTTCCTTCATTTGGGCATGTATAAATCTTGGAATATATAGAAGTTGACATTTTCTTTCTCGGATGGAACTGTTAAAACCAGAGAGATATGTCACCCCTCTCTAAATTGTTAACACATCTTCCA
>CAYLOF010000290.1:0-2693 GCA_964385215.1 uncultured Thermoplasmatales archaeon | reverse complement strand
ATTTCATATGGTGGTTTTTCAGATAAAGAATCAATAATTGTGCCGGAAACAGGCGGTTATATAAGTATGGAATTCAGTGCCCTTTTTGATATCACAACTGAACTATTTAATTCCCATGGGGAGAATCTTAAGGCCAATACTCAAGAAATTAGCATTTTTAGAAATGGAATGAAAGTTCGCCAATCTTTGTCTCCCGATGCGACTGTATCCTTGCCGCCTGGTAAGTATACTGTTAATGTTTATTTGGGAGATGAACTGATGGGGTCTAAAACTGTAGAATTGACAAACGACAAAAACATAAAAATTGTTACAATAATCGAATCTCTCCTGCCCTTTATAGTTACACTATTATCTTTGGTTTTTATCGGAGGGGTTGTTTTATTAATTGCACTTAAAAAAATCTCATTAAATGCATCTTTAAAGCTTATAGTTATGAGCATTATTGTCATTTCTTTGTTTCAACCATGGTGGGCATTAAACGCATCAAACGATGATGGTATGGCTGAAAAAACCAGCGCTATGTATATATTTTCACAGGCGATGATAAGTAGAGTTACATATCAGGATGAAGTATATTTGGATCTTGCAACAATTCCTGAAGAATTTACAGAGTTTTTGGGTGTGCTATTGATCATTGTTTATTCTGGGCTTGTTTTGATGGGCATCAGTTTCATACCTAATGCAGTGTTAAGAAGACGTTTTTCTCTTATATTGGCATCTGCCAGTGTCTTGTTTATTGTTTTGGTAACTGCTGCGTTTTCCTATGGTATGTTAAAAATATGTGAAATAAGTCTTGGCAGCCTTCAAGGCGAGAGTGTGATGGATATGAGCTTACCAACCGGCGAAACGGTGTATATGTCTGCTACTTGGGGCTTGGGAAGCGGCTTTTATTTTTGCGTTGTTTCAACTGCGATTCTTATACTTGTTGGTGTCATGGATTTTATAATAAAAAGAAACTGGATAGAAAGACTGCTTGCAAGGAAGAAGTAGTGGTTTATTTTTTTGCAAGTTCCTTTAATCTAGATATGCCACCTATGCTTTCAATTATTTTATATGCAGGTTTGGGGAGAGCATCCTTCCATGATTCATCATTTATGATTTTCTTGCGTATTTTTTCTCCCGAGTATTTCCTTCTATCATATAACGGCGTTTCTTCTAGCGTATAACCTTTCTCTGAAAACAGGCGTTTTGTGAGGGGACTATTTGAAATAACAACATCAAAATCTGGGATGATTGATACAACATGAGATACCCATTTTGGGTAGTTGTGGATGTCAGGTAGCTCTATTATTCTATAGTTTTTTATATCAATATCATCAAGAGATTTTTTAATCATTAACCTTCGTTCTTCTGATGTAAAAGGATTTTCTAATGTATTGCCATATTGGGAGGAACCAATTCCAATGATGATCTCATCATATTTTTTTGTAAAATTCTGTATAATTTTCAAATGTCCCTTATGGAATGGTTGAAAACGTCCAATATATAGAGCTTTCATATTTTACAAGAGGGAATGCAAAGACGAATATAAAACATTACTTTTGATAGACGAAGCACGATAAAATTGAAAGTTCAATGGCATATTAGCCTTGCCCCTCGTACAAACTCAAGCAGCAGATGCCACAAAGCAATAGCATACATGTGCTCTGTGACAGGTTTAAGACTGTATTAACATCTGTTGTGGAAACACTTAATAACGGATAACTTTTCAAAGAAACGAGGTTAAATAATAAACTTTAATTGTAAAACAAACATTTTTCAAACTGAATACATCATTTTTTCATTTTGTCGTTTTTACAAGATAAATATAAATACAAACAATGTTAAATAATAGCATGATGGAATGTGAAAGATAAATATAGGCTGTATCTGGTTCAATGTTTGATGTATTTTTGGTTACTTACTTTGATGTTAGATATTGCAGAATCAATCTAATTTGTTAAAAGAATATTTACATCAATCTATGTTCACTGATATAGATTAAGACTTAGATAAGCTATGGATCTACATGTTTCTACTTAGTGAAGCCATTATGGCCCGTTAGTTTTTTCTCTGATTCCAACTCAACCTTTCCTGTTATTTTTGGTGGTTTCATTTCCTCTAATTTTTTAAGCAATCCTTTCTTTCCAGGGCCGGTAAGGGCATTTTTGATAACGTCTGTTAGTGTTTCCACTGGAATTATTTCTATTTTATCAACATATTTGTCCTCAATGAGGACATCATTAAGATTTGCCCTTGGAATCAGGACCCTCTTGATACCTGCTTCTGCCGCTGCTTCAATCTTGGCCGTTGCACCACCAATAGGTAAAACAGTTCCCCTAATGCTAAGAGAACCAGTCATAGCAACATCTTGTTTTATTGGCACTCCTTCCATTGCAGAAATGACCGCAGTTATAACGGAAAGACTTGCTGAATCTCCTTCTAATCCTTCATAGGTTCCTATGAACTGAATATGTATGTCGTGTCGGGAGATATCTCTCCCCATATATTTTTTGATTAATGCAGAAATATTGAGAACTGATTCCTTGGCGATTTCACCAAGTTTTCCAGTGGCTATTATCTTTCCCTCTGACTGAGATCCTGCAGGAGTAACCTCTGCAACTATGGGAAGTACCAAACCAGAAAATTCACTCATGGATGGATCTGCTGAATGTACGGCCAATCCATTTACAATACCTATCTCCTGGCCATGT
>CAYLOF010000289.1:1461-2721 GCA_964385215.1 uncultured Thermoplasmatales archaeon | reverse complement strand
GTCTTCGAACATTCTCTGCATTTCATCAAAGATTTGTTCAAACATGTCTTCATCGGCATCATCAAAAGGGTATCTCCTTTCACTTCTGTCCTTATTATCTTTAAATGGGTTCATAAACACGCCTCTTTTTTCACCATTCTGAAATAATCATATATGGGCACTTCTATAAAAAGTTTCCGTTCGTTTTTTGATTCGACCCAGGTTTGGCAGCTATGTAAAAATCTGAGAAAATGATTATTGGGGTAAACTGTCAAATTTGAGACATGTCCTCGATAATTAACAGCTTCCTTGCTGGTATTTAAAATTTATAAAGAATACTTAAATAATATAATTTATATTTTAGGTAGTTTAAAAATGAAATTAAAAACTGCTTCACTATTACTTTCTGTGGTTGGCATAGCGCTTCTTTATTTTTTGTCTACTCTTTCACAGCCGATTGCAATAGAATTACATGAAATACCAGATTTTGAGGATAAGCAAGTTACTGTTGAAGGCACAGTAAAAGAGCATTACACAACAAGCTACGGTAGTCAAATGATAACGATTTTGGGAGACAATACAACAATAATAGTTTTTAGTGAAGAACAAACTGACATAGAATATGGGGATAAAATTCAAGCAACGGGAAAAGTTCAGAGGTACAATGATGGTTGGGAAATAGTGGTAGGTGACAAACGGCTCATAAACATTGTACAAAAATGGCAAAATATTTCAATGCCTCTCTGGCAAATTGCAGAATATCCTACAAAATATGAGGGTTTAAATGTTAATGTGACTGGATTTGTAGATGCTGTTTATGATGATTATTTTTATCTTGTTGATGCGGAAGCAAGCTATTCCATCATCGCGTTTTATGGCTCATCAGAGGACATCATGTTGTATTCCGGGGAAAAGGTCAATGTTGCTGCGCAATTCAATTATGATGCAGAACATGCAAGATATAGATTGGAACTACTTGATGAAACGCACGGCATCTCTTTATCATTGGAGGATTAGATCTCATGTTGGATTTTTTTCTCATAATATTGTTCTGCATTCTTGGTGTTGTAACAGGTGTCGCGACTGGGCTTTTACCAGGATTGCATGTGAACAACATCGCGCTCATTTTACTATCACTGTCTGGTACCATTGTTGGGGCACTTAGCTTCTTGTTTGAATACGGAATATCTGAGCAATTCATCTTTACATTAATTTGCGTTTACATCATATCAACTTCCATTAGCCATACTTTTCATGACACAATCCCGACTACATTTCTTC
>CAYLOF010000289.1:0-1361 GCA_964385215.1 uncultured Thermoplasmatales archaeon | reverse complement strand
TTGACCGTTTTCCCGTCGTCAAGTTCCTCATCAATGAATACCAGGTTTACTTTTACATCTTTCAGTATAAAATCTTCAATCACTGCGGGTGAAGGGGTTACCTTCATCAGTTGTCTCACATTGTACTGCCGAATCCCCGGCATCAGATATTTCAAACGTAACTTGTTGAACACTTTTATCGTCTTGGAATCAAAGAATCCCCGGTCGGCATAGACTTTTCTAATCTTTATTCGCTGTAGGGTGTACTCAAGTAATTTCCTAACGAGTTTGTCTTTGCTCATGTTGTCCAATGCACTGACGGGCAAAGCAAGCATTGTAAACCGTTTCCCCGCTTCAACGATGTTTAAGGTGATGAACTTGTAGCATTTCGTTGTCCCTCTGTCTGGTTCCTTTCCAACCACCATAAACGAGCCTCTGTCGCCGTAGAAATACCACTCGGTAAAATCAATAGCAACGTCATACCGTTTCCTAGGGTCAAAGAGGTTGGCTTTCCGTGCCATATCCCATACGATTTCAAAAAGAGTGGTAAACATCCTGTGGACATCTTTGTAGTCTGGATAGTTTTTCAAATGATACAAAAGCGTATCCGCATCTGGGCATCCCACAGGTCTTAGTTCTTTGAATGTTTTATTCCCGTTTTCAGCAAAGTCCCTTGTCTGCCCCATATGTATCAGGAGGTCGATGAACTGGTTTTTCTTGTAGAGCGTATTGTTTTTCAGATTCAGATTGATGAAAGGACTGAATCTTTTTTTGAACAGCCTAGCGATTTCTCTGGCTTTGCCCCTTCTCTGGTTGTAATGGTTCCGTTTCTTTGTCTTCTTTTTTGGTTTTTCAGGTTCCAGTGTTTTCACATCAAGGAGTATGCCAAACTTCCCGGATATTTCCAGTATTTTATCAACTGCAAAACCAATCATCTCTTTTGTCTCATCATCAAGAATGTGCTTGACAAAATAGCCGATTTGGGTTCTGTCTGGTGTTTGGCTAAACCCTAATCTGTATTTATCTTTCGGGTTTCTTCTTAGATATTTTGTTAGTTTTGTATGGAATTTAATTCCTTTGAGTTTCTGATATAAAACAAGTTTAACAAGTGATTCGTAGGAGAACTTGATTTTTCTGTATTCCCTCCGTCCAAATATGGGGGCATCGAGTTTTTGGAGGAATTCAGCTATTGAAATGTTCTTTTGTCCTTTGAGCAGTTCGAATGTCTTATATATCTCCAATTCAATTTGTTTTTTGGAGATGTTTTGTTTGCCTGACTGCATTCAAAATCTCCTGCCAAGGGGGAAGCCGTCAAAACTTTCCCTTGGCAACTAACTTTTTTATTACTAATGGTAATATACCAATAGTAATATAGTTTATAA
>CAYLOF010000288.1:0-2729 GCA_964385215.1 uncultured Thermoplasmatales archaeon | reverse complement strand
ATAGAAGTATTCAAAAAATATGAATCTTCTGTAATAGCTGCACAAGAAGTTCCTATTGAAAAAATATGTAGATATGGCTCAATAAAAGGGAGAAAACTTGAAAACGAGCTTGATAACGATCTTTATCTTATCAAGGATATCGTTGAAAAACCAAAACCAAAGGATGCTCCATCCAATATTGCAGCTGTTGGACGATATATTTTCACTCCAGAAATATTTGATTGTATAAAAAAGACGTCGCCAGGTGTTGGAAACGAACTCCAAATAGCAGATTCTATTAAAATTCTAAAACAATCTCAAAAGGTTTATGCATCTGGGTTCAGTGGAAAAAGATACGACATAGGAGATAAGCTAGGATACGTTCAAGCAATTATTGATTTTGCACTAGAATATGAGGACATTGGAAAAGATGTTGCAGAGTATATCAGAGAAATAGCAAATAAATAAAATCTTTAGTCGTAGACTACGCAGAATTTAATTTTGAATTATCTCTCAAAGAATAATTTGATATTGTCTGCTATGTATGTACATTGTTCTTTGGTAAGTTCTGGATATATAGGTATCGACAGAATCTCTTCTGCAAGTGTTTCTGATACTGGATAACTGCCCTTCTTAAGTCCAAGAGTTTCATAGGCGGGTTGCAAATGAAGAGGTATTGGATAATGTATGCCGCAACTTATTCCCCGTTCTTTTAAGAACTGCATGAGTTCATCACGTTTTTTAATTCTAAGTTCATACATATAATACACGTGTTTGGCATTTTCTGCTTCGACAGGTACTTTAACGTCTTTGGAGAGATGTGTGTTGTAGAATTTTGCATGCGTTCTTCTCTGATCTGTCCATTTTGGCAGATGTGGAAGTTTTGCATTAAGTATTGCAGCCTGCAATGGGTCAAGTCTATAATTATAACCCTCCAATAGATGTTCATATTTTTTTGACCGGCCATGATTTACAAGGAGTCTAATTTTTTCAGCGATTTCATCGTTGTTGGTAACAACACTACCACCATCACCAAAACATCCTAAGTTTTTTGCAGGGAAGAAACTATAGCTTGCAACATCTCCATAATATCCGGGTTGATGCCCGTCCCATTCTGCAGCATGAGCTTGCGCTGCATCTTCTATAAGGAAGATATTATGATTATCTGCAATTTCTTTGATTCGTTTCATATCAGGCATCTGACCATAGAGATGAACGACAATAATCGCCTTTGTCCTGTGAGTAATGGATTTTTCAAGTTCCTCTATGTTTATTAATGCGGTATCTGATTCTACATCGACAAATTTTATTTTTCCGCCAACATAGGAGATGCACTCTGTTGTTGCAATAAAGGTATTTGGGACAGTGATAACTTCATCGCCTTTGTTTAATCCTGCTGCAAGTAATGCCAAGTGAACAGCAGTTGTCCCACTTGAACATCCAATGGCATATTTTGCCTTGCAAAATTTGGCATAGTTTTCTTCAAAGTTTTTCAGATACTTGCCCATTATAAACGAGGTATTATCGATGACCTCTTGGAGGGCTCTATCAATTTCGCCTTTTATCGAAAGATAATTTGCCTTTAGGTCTACCAATGGTATGTTCATCATTTTTCACCGCTGTATGCTTTTTCCCCATTTGGATATTCTAGACTCTGAACATCCTTAACAATTTTTATAGGATTGCCAGCCATTACCTTGTCAGGTAGGACGTTTTCTGTCACGACACTTCCTGCACCGACAAGTGCATTCTTACCGACTGTAATTCCTGGAAGAATGGTAACATTTGCACCGATTTTTGCATTTTCTTCTATGACAACACCTTCAAGAAACTCCTTTGCCTTGAGAGACTTAGGATATCTTGCATTGGTTATAACGACATTAGGCCCTATCCAGCACCCTTCCTTAAGTATGGTATATTCTGGGATAAATGCCTGAGAGTGAATTCGGACATTATCTTCTATCTTTGTTTTGAATTCTACAACCGTTTTTGTCCCAATGCTGACGTTGTTTCCAATTGTGTTTTCTTCTCTAATGTTTACGTTATTACCGGTTTGAAAATTGTTTCCGATTCTATTACCTGCATAAATGACACTATGAGATCTAATAACAGCATTATCTCCAATGACTGTTTTTAATTCTCCTTCCTTTCTTTTTGCCGGAGGAGCACCAATGATCACATAATCTTCAATAGTTATATTTTCCCCTAAATGAACATTTTGTAATATTTTTGCAGTATCGGCAATTTTATTCATATTATCTCCATCTCCCTTCCAGTTTCAGCTGATTTAATGCTGAGTTCGCACGCCCTTGTGGTATAATATTCCTCCTCTCCAATATTTTCCGTCTCCAAAATTCCCTTCTGATCTTTTTCATCAACAAGTTTAACAAAATACCTGAGCTCATCTTTTAAGGGCTCATTTGCAACAATATCCTCCTCAAAGGGTTCTTCTCTTTCTACTTTTTCATAGGTTACAGTAAGCGGATATCTTACTATTTTCTGGTTAAAATAATCCACATAAATTTTTTCCTTCTCAGCTATAATCCACATATCTCGCTTTTTTTCGGGATGAGCACAACTGACCTCAATCGTTGCAAAAAAATCACCATAATCAAACATAACCATGGCTGAATCTTCAAAGCGTTCTGAGAGAAGATTTTTTTTCTTTGCAAAGACTTTAACAGGTCTTCTACCCGTGATGAAATTCAAAATATCCATTGGATGTATGCCAAGGTTGAGTATGGCTCCTG
>CAYLOF010000287.1:0-2734 GCA_964385215.1 uncultured Thermoplasmatales archaeon | reverse complement strand
ATTGGCCAGGGGAAGAAGGAATCATTGAAGCACTTGATGTAGGTGATGTTGATGATGACGGTATTGCTGAAGTTTGTATTGGAACAGACCTGGTGCATATTCTTCAATGGAATGGAACTTCTTATGTCGAGGAAGCGCTACTACCTACATGGGGAAATCTCGCTGTTACTAATATTGGGGATTGTGATAATGATGGAAAAAATGAAATAAACGTTGGTTCAGTGTTTGTAGATCATGGTGAGGATTTTATGGAATGGATATTCAAATATGGATGGGAAACTTAGGAAATTGGAGGAAAAAATATGGATAAAGAATTGTTAAAGAAAAGTAAGATTATTGCAATAGCAATACTATTTATTGGTGCTAGTTTTTTACCACAAGTCGGAGCATTATATCAAACAAAAACAAAAATACAAGAAAACAATAATGAAACCACCAATCAAGTTACTGTAGACACAGAATATTGGGCATTACTTGTGGCCGCCGCCGTCTATGCTGATGATCCGCAGCAAAATCGACCACTAATGCTAGAGGAAGTAGATGATTTTTATGAATTACTTCTTGAGTCTCCATGGTGGTCTGAGGATCATATAAAAGTAATAAAAGGAGAGGATGCTACAGTTACAAATATTTTTGAAGGTTTAAGATGGTTAGATGAAAAAGAAGATAGTAATGATATATCCTTGTTTTATATAACGACTCATGGGTTTCCATTGGGATATGATATCCCTCCTTTAGATGAAGCTGATGGGACAGATGAAGCACTGATGAGTTTCTGGGGTTTTGCATATCCTACAAATATTATTTGGGATGATGAAATCAACTTCATGCTAAATCGTTTAGATTCTTTTGGAGTTTGTATGATAGTTGATAGTTGTTATGCAGGTGGGTTTAATGATCCACCAGATTGGAAACAAGATGGAAATACTATATCTACAGATTTAAAGACTGATGATTCACAAAATGCAAAGGATTGGATAGAAGGTTTTGCTGAAGATGTTCAAGGACAAGGTAGAGTTGTTCTTATGGCATCATGTGAAGATGAAGTATCATATTCAGGAGGTTTTGCACCATATCTCATTGATGGATTAAGAGGTTATGGAGATACAAATCAGGATGGAATTATATCAGCTGAAGAAGCGTTTTATTATACTGAACCAAGGACAGTTAGACAGCATCCAACAATGTATGATGGTTTTGAAGGTGAACTACCTCTTATCTCTGTAAATTATGATTCACAAGAATCATATGAAAAAGAAAACAATATCAATACTGGAGATGTATCAAGGGATATCGTTCAAAAACCAATTTTATTAGATGAATCTACTGTGTGTGGCCATATAACAGATGCTGAAACAAACCAACCAATAAAAGATGCTATTGTTGAATTATTAAGGGGAAGCTACTGGGATGGAATATGGTATGAAACATTATCTGATTCCGCAGGTTTTTATAGTTTTTCTGTAGAACCTGGTGATATGAGAATATTTGCTGAGGCTAAAGGTTATTTTAACACTAGATCGGATTATTTTACTGTAAATGATCAGGAGATATTTTGGGTGAATATTTCAATGCCTTTACATCCTCCAGAAAATGCAACGATTTGTGGATTTATTAAGGATGAAGAAACTGATGATCCAATTGAAGATGTTATAGTAAATGTTGAATGGGGGCATCAGCAAAATAGATATTGGAATGAAACATTTTCAGATTCAACAGGGTTTTATACTATAAATATTGCATCGGGTGATATAGAATTAGAATTTGAATCATCGAATTATCTTCCATTCAATACAGATGAATATAAAATAGATGATTTTGAGAAGCTATGGATTAATGTTTCAATGATACCAAGTCCTGTTGAAACTTCAAAATTATGTGGTTATGTAACTGATTCTTCAAATAATGAGCCTGTAAGTAATGCCTATGTTTATCTGGAGTTGCATCATTTGGAGGGCCATAGAATTGAAAATGAAACCTCAACTGATTCAAATGGATTTTACAGTATGAACATTCCTGCTGGTGAAACATATCTCTATATTTATGCATATGATTATTATCAAGAGAGTACACCTAGAAATGATGCAGATGAAAATGATATTTTATGGGTTAATGTATCATTAGATGAAGATATAATTGCATTGGATATCGAAAAGCCTTTGAATGCTATTTATCTAAATAATCAAAGAATTATTCCCAATTCAAAATGTGTTATATTTGGAAGTATTGATATTGTTGCGTATGCCCATGATTTTTGGTATAGAACAAGAACCGATGTTGATAAAGTTGAATTCTATATTGATGATATTTTAAAATTTACCGATGACTCAGAACCATATATGTGGACGTGGAGCGATATTTTATTAGGAGAGCATACAATACAAATCATTGCATATGATGACAATGGAAAAAGTGTAATTAAAGAGAGGGAAGTGCTAAAAATTCTGTAAAATTATTATCTTTGTTAGTTTGTTTTTAAATCGAAGTAAATTTTTCTAATATTTTATTATTAAATAAATTATTCTTTTGTAGCATTATTACTTGCTGATTATGATAGGGATGGAGAGCATGGTTTATTCCAAAAGCTTCTGATTAGTTCTATACTTTTAGCGGGCAAACCATATATATACTTCCTTCCTTGTCGTTTTTCTAATCCCACCGTAAAATAAATAAGTGACATGCTATGTATCTTTAATTGATATGCTTATTTTTGTTCATGGAATGTTATCCAATG
>CAYLOF010000286.1:0-2735 GCA_964385215.1 uncultured Thermoplasmatales archaeon | reverse complement strand
ATTATACCACTCCAATAAAAAATCAGGCTCCTGCTCCAACCTGTGAAGCATATGCATTGGTAGCGGCACTTGAAACGATAATGCAATATCAAACAGGAGAAATATATACTCCTGATCTATCTGAAGCACATCTTTACTTCTATGCTGGTGGAACCTATAAAGCAGGATATGTAAATATCGTAGATGCTGCAAACTATCTGATAGAACATGGTGTCCCTGATGAAGGATGCTTTCCTGATCCACACAGACCATATGATTTCTTGTTTGAAAGCCTGCCGGATTGGGAGAACAGAACCGTAAAAATAAGTGAATGGGGCTGGGTGGAACTCACTGAAGAATCAATAAAAACAGCATTGATAGAACATGGTCCACTTGCTGCATGTCTCTATTTATGTAGAGATTATAACTACTACAAGGGAGGTGTATATCACCATAGGTGGGGAAAAATAGTTAATGGGCACGTAATGGCTATTGTAGGCTATGATGACAATGACCAATGCTGGATTATAAAAAACAGTGCAGGAGCAAAGTGGGGAGAGGATGGTTGGCTTAGAATGGCATATGATTCAGCCATGTTTGCAGAATGGTATGGTGAGGGTACAGGCATAATGTACATTGATGGAGCATACGAAAACCTAGAGCCAAACGTTCCCAAAGTCCAAATTGAAACACCCAAAATTTTTAATACATATTTTTACGGGCAGAAATTCCCAACAATTTTCAAGAGCCTGCCCATCCAAAAAGCAGCTCCTAGAATCATTGGAGAACTACAAGTGAACGTAACAGCCGAAAACACAAACCTTGTAGAATTCTACATTGATAATGTAAAACAACATACCGATGATGAAGCACCATTTACATGGGATTTTCAAGCAACAAGTGGGCTTCATACACTAAAAGTCATAGCAATCAACGGCAACAGCATATCACTAGATCTAGTGGATTTTTATGTGATTATCTAAAAATCGTTCTTTTCTCGCTTTCTAAGGTTTTTCGCCCATAGAAAACCTGCTAGAGCTGCTCATCGCACTTCATATGCAACCTATATCATCTTTAAATTATTATTCCAACTTTAGACCCTTTGTGTAGAAAAGATTGTCGAAGGGGATTTCAATTTTAGGTAATTCTGGTTTTCTATCAAATTTTCTAAGTATCTCAGAAAATAAGCTTTCATTTTTTGGTTTTATATAATAGTATTTTTCAAGTTCTTCCTCATCCAATTGGAGGATGTAATCTATGTAATATTTTGTAATTCTTTCAATAGTCGCTCCTAATTCAGCTTGGGCATATAAGAGATTAAACCACTTCTGCACAAATGGGTCTTTTATTGAAATTTGATATGACTTCATCTTCACACTCTCCGCACCAAATATTATATCGTTCACCATTATATAAAGTGTTCTATTTTTATAAACAAAATCAAATAACTATGAAAAAATCGTACTGAATATTACAGGCAACACCAAGATTGTTTCATCAATATCACAAAATTTCGCATAACATACCTCCCAAGAAATTAGACGTGTTTTACCCCAGCTAAAACGTATACGTCTTTGCATATTCGGGCAACATAACCTCAATTTCTGTTCCAATTTCCTCTACAATTTCTACAAACGCCTTTGGATACATCGTATGCACCGGAATTAACACCTTAGGATTCACCAACCCAATAAGCTTCTTAATTTCTGACCTGGATGCATGACCAGAAACATGTGCTCGTTCAATCATGTCATGGAGTTTATCACAATCCCTGTTGGTGCAACCGTCAGGAATTGGAGTTTTTACACGGTCAAACCCAATCCCAAAGGTTTTCAGCCAATTCATAAATCTCTCCTCATCCAGTTCCATCTCATCTGAAAACGGTGCACACTGGGCTTTTATAAACCACGAGTCTGGTATTTTTCCATTCCCATCGGCAATGTCAAATATTTGCCCCAAATCAAAATAGGAAAGCATCATAACATATCTTTCAGGATGTTTTTTAATGTCCAGAGCAGTAAGAGCAGCATCATAATGCGTACTATCTTTATCCTCTTTCCAATCAACCGACAAACCATACTCATATTTTGAACTAGAATAATCCCCAGGCGAGTAAAGACAGGACCCTTTCCTTTTAAGAAATACCTTTACACTATCTTCTGGTGGATACTCATCCAATTCATTCAAAAGATACGCAAGTCTTGCATTGATAACAAATATTCTTCCTGCATCCTCAGAAGCTTGTTTTATTGTTTCATATCTAGTCGTATCCTTCCAGCTAAAATCTACAAAAACAAGGCCCTTTGTCTTTTTGATTTTGTCGGCAATCTTATCTTTTATCGTTGATTCTGGAAGAACCTTATCAGAATCTATTCTGGTTCCCTCACATATCATAACATCTATTCCAGGACCCACCTTAGTAGCATACTCCTCGATGGTCATTGGATAGTACCCATGGAATCGTATGTCTCCAGTATAAAGGATCTTTTTGCCCGAACAATTGACAACAAAGCTTGAAGCACCAGGAACCGAATGATCCTGTGAAAGATGCATAACGGAAATCGTACCAACGTTCGCATTTTCGCCGTCTTTTAGTGAAACACATTTTCTTTCAATCTCGCCATGAACTATCTTTGGGCTATCTGGAAAGGCACCTTTTTTGTAAAAACCGATATCGTTTGTTTTTGAGTTTAGCGCTTTTGATTTAAACATTGTTACATCATCAATTGCCCTCACAAGTATCTCGGTTACTCTGG
>CAYLOF010000285.1:0-2761 GCA_964385215.1 uncultured Thermoplasmatales archaeon | reverse complement strand
TCGAAAAAAAGAGAGAAGAATGGAAACAATATATGTCCGAAATATCTGAGTTGGACCATAAGTATTATTTTAATTACTGACATTTCTACAAAAAACAATATCAGAAACTTTGGGCGATTTAGTTATTTTTGGGTCGCATCTTGATGCATTGAATAATTTATCTCCGATTGTCCAGATTGATTACAGAAGATTGAACCTGATTTGACAGTAAAAATAAATGAGACGTGGAGGGATATTTATCGTCCCATATGATTTGATACCTGGATGATATCAACCAATCATGTGCGAAAAAAGGTTAGCCGATTTGTAAACAGTGATAATTGATAGAATTACAATCATTTCAAATCCAATCGGTAAAAGCAATTGGATAAACATCAAAACGACACCCATCATAAAAAGCGATGTAAAGAAGAACAGATTTTCTAACACATGACTTTGCCCCTCTTTCCTGTAATGCCAATCAATATCGTTCTTCCAACTGTTGAGATTTTGTGATACTTCTAAGACAGTTCTCATTTTTTATCTGTTGAATCTTTGACACAAGACATATATAAACATGACTTGTTAAAACGTCAAAGGGCGAAGATACCATGGGGATGGCATATGCCCTCACACCCAACATATAATTGGTTGAAAGATACAATAAAACGATATATTTATATAATACGAACAATAAATATATCACCAGGCGACTTTGCTACAGTAACGGAGAACATGAAAATGATATATGATAGTTCCAAAAAGCATTTACACGAGAAGGATAAGATTCAACTCTATAAAGATGCATTGTATTTTTATTTTATTAATAAAGGATTATCAGAATTTGAAGCGAAAATAAGAGCTCTACACCAGTAGCTAGGTAATAATTATTTATTGAAGTGCCAATTGGTTTCAGTGATTTTGAGATGAAAATGGTAAAGCATGATGTCTCAAATGTCGCAATGAATCTAAGGATATTTTGTCGTTGATATGTTAGCAAATTTAATCATTTATTACATGGAATTAGACTTTTACTTTTGATGGCCCATTCATATATCTTTTCGTTATGATCGCCAATAAAAACTACATCACCTATTTTATGTTTTTTTCTAGTACTCCATTCAGTAAAAGATTTTTTGACAACATACTTTTTAAGACCTGACCTTGCAAGATATGCTAAATTTTTTCCAGTCATATCGTTCAGTTCTTTTTGACGTTGGAGTCTAAACATTGAATAATTGCCCCTGTACATTTTAATTGTATCATCCGTCATCAGAAATATTGTATCAGTTACATTATCCAGGAAATTTCGGTCATGCGATACTACAATCACTGTACCATTAAATGAATTCAATGCACCTTCAATTGCTTTTTTTGACTGCATATCCATATGATTTGTTGGCTC
Organism: uncultured Thermoplasmatales archaeon; assembly: GCA_964385215.1. Taxonomy (GTDB): domain Archaea; phylum Thermoplasmatota; class E2; order DHVEG-1; family DHVEG-1; genus DAOWHD01. The sequence continues at coordinate 1,377 of CAYLOF010000285.1, read as the reverse complement.
ATCAAGGATAAGAAAATTATATGGTTGCATCAATAAGCAAAGAAAAGCCAAACGTGCTCGTTCGCCACCTGAAAGTTGATTTATGGTGTTATATACTATTTTTCCTTTGAAATTAAATTGACCAAGCAAAGCCTTTGCATCGTTTTCATTTAGCTCGCTATGATCTATTAAAATCTCATTGATAAGAGTATTTTTAAGATTTAAAGACAGATGACCTTGATCGAAATATCCCCATCGAACTCCTCGGCTAACATTAAGGGTTCCACTATCTGGTTTTTCGGCACCGATTAACATCTTTAGGAAGGTGGTTTTACCACAACCATTTGGACCGACCAACCCAATTTTTTGTCCAGATAAAATCTCAAAATTTACATTATCAAGAATAATTTTTTCATCAAAACATTTACAGATCCCATTACCATCGGCAACATTTTTTCCAGATTTAAAAACTGTATCAAAATGAAATTTTAGAAAATAATTCTTGATTACTGGATTTTCTATATGTTGAAATTTTTCAAGCCGTTTTATTTTACTTGTAATCTGTTTATCATATTTGTTTCGACGTGACATCTTCTGTATTGAAGATTTTTGTTTATTCATTTTGATTTTTGCTTTTTTATATTCCTGATATTTAATATGTTGATAAAGGCGATTTTGTTCTTCGTACTTTTCATAATTTGTATCAAATATATTAATATGATTTTCTTGGAAGTCAAATATTCTATCCGCAAGATCATCAAGGAGATAACGATCATGGGTAACTATCATAACTGCACATGAAATATCCGCTAGTCGATCTTCCAACCATTCAATTGTTTCAATATCAAGGTGATTTGTCGGTTCATCAAGTAAAAGAAGGTCACACTGATGAGGCTGAGCAAGAACACTTGCAAGAGCCAATTTCTGACGTTCACCACCAGATAAAACACTTATTTTTTCTTTTGGGGAAAGTTCCCCTAAAGAAATATCCTCAAGAATTTCTGTTGCAGCTTTAATGCGTGAATTACTTCTAGCTTGACCTATATAAATCTGTAACTTTTGGATTTTCTCAAATATCTCTTCATATTTTGATGAATTGTAAATCGCTGGATTTTTCAACTGTTGTTCATATTCTTTAATCTGTTGTTGAATTTCGCTTTCATCTGATATTTGTGTGATGAATTGACGAACTGTTATATCGCTTATGTTTACTGCTGTTTGTTTTAGCATTCTTATTCTTAAATTGTCTTTAACCCAGAGTTCACCATTATCTGCCTTCACTTGTTTTAAAAGAATTCTAAAAAGCGTTGTTTTCCCGCAACCATTTGGACCAATAACTCCAATACAATTATCCTTTAACACCTCAAATGATGTATCTTCAAATAATAATTTACCTTC
>CAYLOF010000284.1:0-2767 GCA_964385215.1 uncultured Thermoplasmatales archaeon | reverse complement strand
CTCTAAAAATGTTTCCAAAGTGTTTAAATAACAAAAAGATATTCCAGCCTCCTACAATTTAAAGGGTGATATCCTGGGAAATATAAGATCGACATTCATAAAAACCATTGCAAGAGACTTTTTGGAAAAGTATCCAGACCAATTTGTTGCTAATGATTTTCAGCACAACAAGAAAAAGGTCACAGAATTAAGCAATGTTGATAGTATTCTACTCAGAAATCGTATAGCAGGATATATAACGAGGAAATTAGCATCAAACAAAAGGAAAACAAGTCAACCCATTTCTGAGTAACAAACCAATATTTATTTTAAGGGGGGTAAATTCGTATTTGGGTGAATTTATAAAAAATATAGAAAAAGCCGCATCCGATCTTCGCAACGGAAAGTTTGTTTTGATCCATGACGCAGATGATAGAGAAGGTGAAGTGGACATAGTCATGGCTTCCGAGTTTGTTGCTCCAGAATCAATAAGAACAATGAGAAAGGATGGTGGAGGACTCATATTTATTATGGTTTCAAGCGAATTGGCAAATAAATTGAAACTTCCATTTTTAGCCGACTTGTTTTCAGATGTAGAGAGTAAGTATCCCGTTCTAAAATCACTTACCGCAAATGATATCCCATATGATACAAAATCCTCTTTTTCATTATATATTAACCATCGAGATACATTCACTGGCATAACTGATGTTGATCGTAGTCTGACCATGAACAGATTTGCAGAACTTGCAAAAAGAATAAGCAATCTCAAGGATGATCAAGCAATCGAAATGCTAGGAAATGAGTTTAGATCTCCTGGCCACATTCCTATTTGCGTAGCTTCAAAAAATCCACTCGTTGATAGATTTGGACATACTGAATTAGTTGTTTCTCTTTTAAAAATGGCTGGGCTCACGCCTGTTGGAAGTGGTTGCGAAATCATGGGAGACGATGGTAAAGCCCTATCCAAAAGCGATGCTAAAAAGTATGCTGAGGACAACGGCCTTGTTTTTTTAGAAGGAAAGGATTTGATAAAGGCTTGGGAAAAATGGTCAAAGTAGTGGCAACCGGGACATTTGATCTTCTTCACATGGGACACATATATTACTTAAGGGAAGCAAAGAAATTAGGCGATGAATTAGTCGTGATAGTAGCATGCGATTCGACTGTCAGAAAGCTGAAGCACGAGCCAGTTACACCAGAAAAAATGAGATTGGAAATTATTAAAGAGTTAAAAATAGTTGATGAAGCCGTTCTAGGTCACAAGGATGACATGTATAAGGTTGTTAAAGACATAGAACCAGATATAATCGCACTTGGATATGATCAGATCCATAACGCAGAGAAAATAAAGCGGGAGCTAAAGAAAAGGAACATAACTGCCCAGATAGTAAGATTACCTAAATACAGTGGGATGGATGATCTCAACGGCACTCGCAAAATAATTGCTAAAATTATATCGGCCTATGAATTTCAAAAAAGTATGGATAAAATTGAGGGAAAATGAAAAAAATAGGAATTGTCGACACAACATTTGCAAGATATGACATGGCAAAGGCAGCCATTGATGAATTAAAATCAAATATAACTGGCTTTAAGATAATTCGGTACACAGTTCCGGGGGTAAAGGATCTCCCGGTAGCATGTAAAAAACTGTTTGAGGAAAAGAACTGTGACATTGTCATGGCCCTTGGTATGCCTGGCCCAAAACCTATTGACAAGCAATGTGCCCATGAGGCAAGTACCGGACTCATACAAACACAGCTTATGTGCAACAAACACATAATGGAAGTTTTCGTTCACGAAGACGAAAGCAAAGATGAAAAGGAACTAGCATTGCTTGCAGATAATCGCGCCAGGGAGCATGCATTAAATGTAATAGACTTATTGTTTAAACCAGAAAAACTTATTGAAAAGGCAGGTAAAGGTTTGCGAGAAGGATTTGAAGACGCAGGCCCTTTAAAGAGCTAGGATGTGAATAAAATGACAAAAGAAGAGAAGAAGATTAGGATAGGTGCTGTTGTCTCTGAATTTAACTACGACATAACAATGATGATGATGGAAAGAGCAAAAGAACACGCACAATTTTTGGGAGCGGAAATAACACAAACGGTTAAAGTTCCAGGCGTATTTGACATGGGGCTAGCGATAAAGAAACTACTTGAAAGAAAAAACATCGACGGCGTTGTAGCACTTGGAGCGGTGATTGAGGGAGAAACAGAACATGATGATATCGTTATCCAGCATGCCGCCCGTAAGATAGCCGACCTAGCCATCGAATATGGTAAACCAGTTGGCCTTGGAATCTCTGGACCCGGCATGACACGACTACAGGCAGAGGCGCGGATAGAAAGAGCAAAGGCTGCTGTTGAATCCGTAGTAAAACTGCACAGACGGTTGAACCTATAAAAATCCTTAACGCTTTTTACTTTTCTTTATCAATCATCTTGAAGAGGGAAGGCAAGTGAATTGTATAGGATCCATCTTTTTGAATTATAATTGGTTCCTCCTCCAAAAGCCCTTTCAGATCTATTCGATATTTTCCAGATCGCTCAATATCTATTGTTTCGGGGGTCTTAGGTTTTTTCATTTCAGATTCCAGTTTTGCTAGTGCCGCTTCTCGATATTTGCCGCTTGATATAATATCGATGCCTTCTTTTTTATCTGAAACTTTCTTTTTCTTCTTAACATCCTCTGGAAGATGTTGTTCCAATGCCCTGCGAACATCTTTAGGCTTCATTGTAATCCATTTGCCAGATTTATCAATGATATCGCCGTTTTCTCCACC
>CAYLOF010000283.1:0-2779 GCA_964385215.1 uncultured Thermoplasmatales archaeon | reverse complement strand
AGAAAAATGCTATATCTGAACTCTTTGTATCCTCCAACTTTAAAGAGTCCGACGAGCTATTCATGAGTTTGGCGTAATCAATCTCACTGCCACTTGGGTTATCTACAACTATAATATGCTTTAGTGTTGGGCATTTATCCTTAATTTCATGAACCTCTTTGACGTATTTAGAGGTAGTAATTACAGCTTTGGAACTGCTATCATTAATTCTATATTCGATTTCATGCGCTCTAAACATTACACTCGATGGAATTGGTACAGCTCCAATTTTTACGCCACCAATAAAAGAAATATGAAATTCAGGAATGTCTGGGAGGCGTATGAGAAAACGATCGCCTTTCTTAAAACCAAGTTTTCTTAAAACATTACCAAATTTGTTTGAGAGATTTTTCATCTCTCCAAAAGTAAATTTTTTGGAATCTCCCTTTTCATTCTCCCAGATTAATGCAAGTTTGTCTTTGTTTTTACCCTCGGCGTGTTTGTCAACAATATCATATCCAATGTTGTATTCTTCTGGTATGTCCCACTTCCAATTATCAAATTCCTTTTGATAGTTAAACTCCCCCATAACTATTCACCATTTATCATATCATCTAAGAAGACTTCCAGCTATCACCATTTTTTGTACTTCGGATGTGCCTTCATATATCTCGGTTATTTTTGCATCACGGAACAGTCTTTCAACAGTATATTCCTTTGTATAACCATAGCCGCCATGGATTTGGACAGCTTTTATTGCTGCTTCCATTGCGGTTTCACTTGCAAAGAGTTTTGCCATTGCAGCTTCTTTAGAGAAACGTCCTTTTTTGTTATCTTTAGCGTAGGCAGCGTTACGAACTAGATATCGCGCTGCTTCGATACGTGTAGCCATATCAGCTATCATCCACTGGATGGCTTGGAATTTTGCTATGGGTCTGCCGAATTGTTGCCTTTGTTTTGAATATTCTATGCTTTCGTCAAGTGCGGCTTGGGCAATTCCTACTGATTGTGCGGCAATTCCAATTCTTCCACTGTCTAGAGCGGATAATGCAAGTTTGAACCCTTCTCCTTCCTTACCCAAAAGATTTTCCTTAGGTACTTCCATGTCTTCAAAGATAAGTTCGGATACTAAATTTGCGTTTATCCCCATCTTATCAAAAATGCTACCAACCTTAAATCCCTTCATGGTATTCTCTACGATGAACGCGCTAATACCTTTTGATCCTTTTTCCTTGTCCGTTACTGCAAATACAAGTATAATCCCTGCTTTTGGTCCACTTGTAATAAATGTTTTATTGCCATTTATAATATATTTATCTCCTTTCAATTCCGCTGTGGTTTGCATTGCTCCGAGATCAGTACCTGCGTTTGGTTCTGTGCCTCCAAAAGCACCGATTGCTTCTCCTTTTGCTATCATTGGCAGATATTTCTTTTTCTGTTCTTCCGTTCCATATTTCTTTATAGGCCATGCAACAAGAGAGTTATGTACCGAAGTTATTACACCGGTTGACGCACATTTTCGTGATATTTCCTCAATGATTATGGAGTAGCTTATTGTGTCTAAACCTGCTCCACCATATTCCTTTGGTACGATAATTCCAAGAAGTCCTAATTTTGCCATTTTCTCAAGGGTCTTTGTTGGGTATTCACCTTTTTCGTCAAGCTCTGCAGCTATTGGTGCCACCTCTTTCTCTGCAAATTCCCTTACCATTTTTTGTATCATTTTTTGTTGATCGCTTAATTCCAATTTCATGAAGGTGGGAATAAAATTAGCAAACATAAAGGTTGCGGTAAAAAAATTGAGAAATACTCCTTGAAAAAGCAAATAGTGAGTAGAACATATTTTAGTTGGGAATAGGTTTTTTCGTTTGTTTTTACAATGTGGAATGCAATTCTTGCGGATTCACCATAAATATGTGGTAGTCTCTATATTTTATGCCTGTTTGTCTTTAGAGAAATCAAGAAAAATCCGCTAATAAGAAAGGCAAGTAGGCCACACATGGCCAGGAATTCTTCTAATGGTTGTACCCCTAATAGTGAATAACCATAAAATGATGTCAGGAAGAACCCCAAAAACATTATGACTCCTATAATACCTCCTGTAGCTAATATTGTGGTTGTTCTATTCACCCTCTTTTCGACCCCTAATATTTCATAATAAATAAAACATTTAAAAATTTTCCGATGGATGATATCCACGGCGGTTCCATTCTGTAGTGTATATACCTTTGCCCCTTAATTTAAATTGTAAAAAGCGTAAATTTGAGGTTCTTATTGTGATTTATCTTTTTATGTAAAATGGAAAAGAGATGCTAGTTTACCTATTTTTTACCTATTTTTCTATTGATTCTGCAAAACCTTTAAATAGGATGCATGGAATATATAGTATTGCGTAGATTTAGAAGGGGGACGGTCACAGTTCTGTAACATTTTTTTTTGACTGCTTCCCTTTCTTCCCTCCCGATTTTAATGGTTCATTATGTTCAGAATTTGGGGAGGTTTGCAAGATAATATTCTCCAATGTTTTGTGTTGTATGTTATAATATTTGTGAGTAGCTACGGGGTTGGAACAGTTGTTTATTAGATATAAAGTTTTCTTCGATGCATAGATTGGAAGAAAGAAATATAACGGCCTAGTTGATTAGTAACCTTGATATGTCACTTGAAAAGGGTTACACCCATGTATATACTGGAGCTGGAAAAGGCAAAACTACTGCTGCGCTTGGATTAGGTTTAAGAGCTGCAGGTGCAGGTTTTAAAGTTTGTATGATTCAATTCATGAAGGGAAGAAGATATAGCG
>CAYLOF010000282.1:1623-2791 GCA_964385215.1 uncultured Thermoplasmatales archaeon | reverse complement strand
AAAATGTAATGGCCATCCTGTTTTTTTACTAAAAATCCTCATTCGTAGAGACTAAAAAAAGAATAAGGTTTATATATGAAAAATGTAAAAATGATGTATTTCTTCACAGGTATTAATTATATGAATAGAGGAGATTGAAAGGTTATGGTTAAAGATAAAATTACAAAAAGGGAATTTGCTGATATGATGTTTGACATTGCGATATCAAATGCTGTAGATGAATATCTTGAAAAGAAATGTGGTAAAAAATGATACTAGATGAATTACCAAAACATCAACAAGAAATTATAAAAAAAACATCAAAAGAATTAGATATTGATGAACTAGATGTGTTAGTTCGCCTAATAGATAAGTCAATTTTTATGTCAAGAAATAATGTTTTGTTGGCAGAATTAGAACAAGAAGAACATCTGAAAGATTAGTTGGAAGGATTGTTATATTAGCATATCTAAAAGATGAATGGATATGCCATTTTGATTGCCTTGATAGGCAGTCATCTGTCTGTTTTTGTAAGATGTGATTAGTATGAGAAATTAGAGGAAATGAAGAGTAAGACAAAAAAATATATTGAGAAATTAAAGAAGAAAAAATGTAAAAGATGTTTAGCAGTATTTGAAACTCAACAAGAGTTAGATGAACATAGGTTATACCAACATGGAGAAGTATCACAAGATGAACACAAGAAAGATAGGGATAGTATCACCCACCAGATATATAGCAAATACTACGGTAGAACCAAACCTGTAAAACCAGATAGGAGAACTCCAAAGGTTAGTGAATGGATTACCAGATTAGGTGGAGCAACATACATTTGGGATTGTTGGGAATACACATATTATAGATATATTCTCGGTAAAGGGTTGTATGATGGGGATTTAAACCTAATAGCAGAAGATTACAACGACTATATGAAAGGGTTATTAGAAGTGGTAGATGAAGTTCAGTTAAACCCAAAAATTAAAGATGTTGCTCATAGGATTTTTAAGAAACCTAAACGAACAAAACCAAAACTAACCAGTATGGATGTTAAAGCAAAACAAGATGTTGCTAATGTTGTAAATCACTTTTCAAATATGGAGGTTTAAAATGGGTAAAAAGAAGATTTGTAGTGTAGATGGTTGTGATGGAATAATGATCGGTCGTGGAGTTTTTGGTAATCCGTTTTTCT
>CAYLOF010000282.1:0-1613 GCA_964385215.1 uncultured Thermoplasmatales archaeon | reverse complement strand
ATAAGAACCCGAACTTGTAGTAAATGCGGGAGACATTTTCACTCGGTTGAAGTGGATGCAATCAAGTATGAAAAGATGAGAACACTTGTTAAGGAACTTCAAACTTCAATCTCAAAGTTTATAGAGTAGGCATAAACATTGCCAATGTAATATTTTCATATGGCATAACATAGACAAATAATCACATAACTATGTTATATCTATGATTGTAATAGCAACCTATATCCTACTACCTATTTAGTGAAAATCAAGGTATTTGTGGTTTTCACTTGTCTGTTTTTAGATGTAAAAAAATGAGGTTAATTAGAATGAAGAAGAGATGTAAAACCTGCGGAATTGTTAAGAACATAGCAAAGAACAGAATAAATTGTAATGATTGTTTAAAGAAGAGAAGAGAAGAACGATGGAAGAAATATAAGGAGGAGGTTATTAGTAATCCACAGGATCGTTTATACTTAATTGCTTTACCTGTAAATGGGAAATATACAGGTAGTTCCTTTGTTAATGCGATGGTATATCCATATGAGATATATGGTGGTATATCTGGGTTAGAACTAATCAAGTTATATCTATCTAAACACGATGAGGTAGGCAAACCACCCGATACACCTACCAAAAAGATGTATAAATACCGACACAAACAAAGATGGGGTGGTGAGGCAAAATCTGTTTATGAGTTGGAGATATTAACAGAACTTGGTAATAAATTAAATGATAAATCTTTCAACGAGTTTAAAACAACATTATCTGATATTGAAGATGTAAAGGATAGAAAGGCGTATATCAATTCGTTTAAGGCATTACCAGATGATAAGTTCTATGGTAGTAATGAAGCAACAGGAATACGATATAAGAGTGAAGCAGAAAAAGTAGAATGGGAATATTTAACTTCTATTAAGAAAGACAACACACCTTTTGATGATATAGACGGTAAGGAAGAAGAGGAAGAGGAATAAAAAGTGTGGTAAAGGTATATATATGAAGGAAGAGGAATTGTTGTAAATCTTAAACTATATCTGGTAAGGTTTCGTCATATTACTTACCAGAATATACACTTATCTACAACAACAAACAACAGACAAATAGACAAAACACAAAAGGAGTAATCAACCATTCAATCTACTTTTCTCTTCGGGTAATTGGATGGTTATTACACTTGGAATATTAGTAGGGTATATGGTTTAATTACCTTGTTTCCCAAAACCTTACTTATATCCAACAGAAGGCATATAAGGGGTAGGTTTTACAAGAAAATCATTGACTTCTCCCTACTCCTTATTTCCTCAAATTAACTAAAATGATATGTTAGATATGTATTTTGATAGGATGTAAAGAATAGGAATAGAATTTTATGAGAGAAATAGATAAACTTAAACGGGAGATAAAACGACTACAAAATCTAATTACAGAAATTGAAAATACTGAACAGAAACCGAAGATATATTCTGGGTTATACAAAGAACACATAAGAGATAGGGTTATTGAGAAAATCTACAAAGACGATAAGTTCCGAGATTTCGTTGATACATTACCAGACAATCTTACAGGCAATCTACGATTACGACTTACATACACCGAGAACAAAACACCAGATGAGACAATACACGAAGGAA
>CAYLOF010000281.1:0-2801 GCA_964385215.1 uncultured Thermoplasmatales archaeon | reverse complement strand
CTCTCTAAAATATGATATACAATAGCACAACTTAAATCTTTCCCAATTAATAAATATTTTAACATTTTAGCCCTAATTGCTCATATAGCTGCTGGACTGAAAAAAGACTGTTAATCTTGGTTTAGAAGGAATCCATCAAAACACTATTAAAAAGTTATCACTTACAGATTCCAGTTGTATGTTGGACATTAAGCTCATTAGGGAAGATCCTGAATCAGTACGAAAAAATTTGCAAAAACGCAAAAAAGAAGATTATCTTGAGATGTTTGAACAATTAATCAAAAAAGATAAACAGTGGAGAGAACTGAAGATACAGGTAGATGAACTAAGAAGAAAAAGAAATGATTTAACCAAGGAAATTCAGAACCTGAAAAAAGAGGGGAAGGAAGAAGATATCAAAAAAGTTGTTTTAGAAGCCAAGAAAATTCCTGGAAAAATAAAGGAAATGGAAGAATTCCAAAAGAAAGTTGAAGAAGAAAAAAACTCGCTCTTGTTGCGCATCCCAAATCTCCTTCATAAAAGTGTTCCGTATGGTGAAGGCGATGATGGAAACGAAATTGTTGAAAAATGGGGTGAAAAACCGAAATTTGATTTCACACCAAAATCTCATGTCGATCTGGTGGAAGATCTTCAACTGGCGGACATCGAAAGAGCGGCAAAAACATCCGGGGCACGTTTTTATTTCTTAGAAAATGAGTTAGTTGAGCTGGAGTTTGCGTTGATACTTCATGCGATGAAATTACTCAAGAAAAGGGGGTATACTCTAGCAATCCCTCCAACACTTGTAAAAGGATTTGTAATGGAAGGAGGAGGTTTTCTTCCAACGTTTAGAGAAGATGTGTATAAGATTCAAGATGAGGATTTGTTTCTTGCCGGTACATCTGAAGCGCCATTGGTAGGAATGCATTCAGATGAAATTCTTTATGAAAAGGATTTTCCAATACGATATGCTGGTTTTTCTACATGCTTTAGAACAGAGGCAGGCGCGCATGGAAAAGATACAAAAGGGATTTTCAGAACACATCATTTTGAAAAAATAGAGCAGATTTCGATAACTAGTTCTAAGGATAGTTGGAACGAACACGATTACTTCTTTGAAACAGCAGAATTGTTCTGGCAATCTCTAGGGATTCATTATCAAAAGGTAAACATTTGCACTGGAGACATTGGAATTGTCGCAGCAAAGAAATATGATTTAGAAGCATGGTATCCTGCACAACAAAAGTATAGGGAGCTTGTTTCCACAAGTAATTGTACTGATTACCAGGCAAGAAGATTAAAGATTAGATATAGAGAAAAGGACGGTATGCCAACACAAATGTGTCATACCATTAATTCAACGCTTATTGCCATTCAGCGAGGATTGACATGTATTCTAGAGAACTATCAAAAGGAAGATGGTAGTGTAACAGTACCAAAAATCCTACAAAAATATGTAGATTTTAAGGAAATTGCTCCAAAATAATTTGCTACAAAGCACCGACTACTGTTTTTAAATAGCACCAATTCTTATGTTACATATCCTTTAGATTAAAACAAACACATCTACAATATCTTTTGACATATTTCGCTCATTATATGCCAGTGTTTTAACAGTATGCAATCCAGATGTTGTATCCAACTCCCATTCATATGGCAGCTCTTCATCGATAAACTGAAGTTCACCATCAAGATAGAATTCAACCTTGTTTGTATTTGTTGCATTTATTTTCACAGTGTGTTTTCCAACAATACGTGGAGCAGCATCTTGAATTCCTGATATCTTTCTAAATAATGATGGGAATTCAAATCCAAAAACATAGGTATGGTATATCTTTGGTTGGTCTATCTGGATTTTTGGTACATTTGGCATGAAATTTCCGTAAACGCCATCAATGTACATTATTCCTGTTCCTCCATAGCATCTTGGTATGAAAATATCTTGATCATAAGCCATTTTGAACCAGCCATCTTCTCCCCATCTTGATCCCCAGCTGTTTTTGACTATCCAGCATCGTTCATTGTCGTCATAACCCATAAGGGCTACTAGATGCCCGCCTACCCTTTCACCAGAGGTATGTTTGTATACGCCCTCTCGATATTGATAAAAATCTTCGTATATGTGTATACAAATAATCAATGGTCCATATTCTATCAATGCATTTTTTATATTTTCTTCATCGTTTTCAATCCATCCCCAACTTTGTATTTTTACTGTTCTATTTGTCCATCCTGGTAAACTTTCAAAAGGATAGTCGTATGGTCTGTGTGGATCTGGGAAGCACCCCTCGTCAGGGACTCCATATTCCACTAGATAATTGGCAGCATCCTGGACATTGACGCCTCCAGCCTCATATGTTCCCCCTGCATAAAAATATAGATGTGCCTCCGAGAGATCTGGTTCAAAAAGAGACCCGACTTGATATTGCATAAGTGTTTCAAGAGCAGCAACTAACGCATATGTTTCGCATGTTGGGGCAGGGCTCTGATCTTTTACTGGTGTAGTGAAATCTGTCCCATTGATATCACGCCAATTAAAATAATCTGGTAAATCTGCAAACTGATCTCCATTTTCAGTTACTGAAATGGCTGATGGAATATTTACCAACATCATTATGGTCAATACCACTATAGTTTTCTTCACAGTATTTTCTCCTACGCTGGGTATGAATCTATTTATCGGATGCATTATTCTGTTGTCACTTTGGGATATGTTCTAATCGTCGTTGGTAAAAAAGTGGGAGACTAGGAGTATCCCCCTAGTTTTAGACTTGGATCTCCTAAAAGTATCCATTGTTCTATCGTTTTTGGATGGCCTGCTT
>CAYLOF010000280.1:0-2805 GCA_964385215.1 uncultured Thermoplasmatales archaeon | reverse complement strand
TGTGGCAATGCTCAAGATGAGTTATCTGTGACACTGATAGATGAAACTCCACCGACAATAGAAATAAAACAGCCAAGTGATGAAAGCATCTTCGAAGAAGAAACAATAAGTATTGCAGGAAAAAGCTGGGACAATCTTGGTGTTGATCGAGTTGAAGTCGGTCTAGATAATAGCCACCTTAAAAAAGCAAAAGGCACAGAGAACTGGTCTATTGAATGGGACGTAGGTAGCCTTGATCTTGGCAGCCATACTATCTTTGTGAGATCGGTTGATAAAGCCGGAAGAATATCAATGGACAACATAACAATTGTCATAAATGAAAGTGGGCATGAATGGAGTCCAAAAATTATTGATTTCTACCATAACCCAGAAAGCCCATCAAACACGAGCAACGTAATAATATATGCAAATGTAACTAGCGCCGGTCCATTCGATGTTAAAAACGTTGTTTTATATTGTAACAATGGTACAAGAATTAACGCCTATGAGATGTACCGATATGGTGACAAACCTGTTCAAAAGAGACACGAGGAGGATCCATTGCAAAACACCTCAAATGGCCCCATCTATGGATGTGAACTGGGGAATTTTGAGTCTAGTGAAACACTAACCTACTGGATTATAGCGCACGATGTTGCAAATAATTCTATCGAATCATATGAAAAATCTTTCACTATAGAATAGAGCAAGTATGCAAATTTTTTTATTGAACGCCGATATGTTTAATCCTTACGATATGTATAATTAATCTCTCGCTGTATTTCACGATAGAGTTTTGCTCCCTCTTTCAAGACTTCTTTTTCTGTCAAAACCGAAAGTGCTTCTTCACCAACTATCTTCATTAACTCTCTTACTTCATTTCTATGTGTTTTTGCATATTTCACTATAGCATCAATACTTTCCTCATCGAGTGTTATTTTTACCATTTTATTCCTCCTCTCGCATGTGGGATTCAAGATAATACCCACCTATAAATAAGTATCCTCTTTTGAGCACCAGTAATCCCAAAACACAAATTACCAAGCCAAATAAAAAACCTTTTAATGTTCTCTTATCTTCCCATGCCGTAACCATGCGAATAGCAGTACTAATAAAAGACAGATGTAAACCAAAGAATTGTTCAATGGAATGCATAAGATTCTGCCCCAGAGTGAGAGCTGGAGATGAAACCATTGTCAAAGGGGAAGATGGAAAGCCTGTCATTTCAGAGGAACTCTGTGTTGGATGTGGCATATGTGTTCATAAATGTCCTTTTGACGCCATAAAAATCATTGGTCTAGCAGAAGAGCTCAAAACAGATCTTATACATCAATTTGATCAAAATGGTTTTCGCATATTCAGACTTCCCATTCCAAAAAAAGGGAGCTGCACAGGCATACTTGGTCCAAATGGAATAGGAAAAACCACAGCAATTAGGCTCTTATCAGGACAAACAATACCAAACTTGGGAAACTATAAAGGAAAGTCTTCATGGGATGACGTCTTAGAATACTATTCAGGAACAGAGCTTCATGAACATTTTAGCAAACTTGCAAACGGAGAAATCGAAAGTATCGTAAAGCCTCAATATGTCGATAAACTACCGAAAGTAATGAAGGGAAAAATCAAAGATATCCTTAAGAAGGCAGATAGCTCTGGAAAATTTGACATTATTGTAGAAAAATTAGGAATCGGCAACATACTTGACAAAGACATAGGAAAAGGAACGATTTCCGGTGGTGAGCTGCAACTTACATCAATAGCAGCAGCACTTCTCAAAGATGTTGACCTTTATTTTTTTGATGAGCCGTCCTCCTATCTCGATATCCATCAGCGGTTAAAAGTTGCACAGATAATTAAGGAATTAGCTGAGGAACGGAAGGTAATGGTCATAGAACACGATTTAGCAGTTTTAGATTTTTTATGTGACCAGGTACATCTTATATATGGCGATGAGGGGGCATATGGTGTTGTAACCCAGCCTCGTGGCGTACGGCATGCAATAAATACGTATCTTTCAGGATATCTCAAAGAGGAAAACATCCGATTTGGTGAAAAGATAGAGTTTTTTGCACATCCTCCAAAGAAAAGACAGGAAATGCGGATACTTATCACATATAATAATTTGGCAAAATCGTTTAAAGATTTTAATTTAAAAATCGAAACAGGCGTCATTAGACAAGGAGAAATAATAGGAATTGTTGGTCCCAACGCAATTGGAAAAACGACATTTGTAAAGATGCTAGCCGGTGCTGTTAAACCAACAAGTGGAAAGATCGAATACGACATAAAAGTAAGCTACAAGCCGCAATACATTTCACCAGATTTCAGCGGAACTGTCAGAGAGTTTCTTGAGTGGAAATCACAACAGTTGTTTACATCATCATTCTATAAAACAGAGATCCTCGAGCCAATGCATTTAAAATACCTTTTCGATAAGCAGATAGGTACGTTGTCTGGCGGCGAGCTACAAAGAGTTGCAATTGCTAATTCCCTTGTGCAGGATGCAGATATTTATCTAATCGATGAACCCTCTGCATATCTAGACAGCGAACAAAGGATGATTACCTCCAGAACCGTTAGAAGGGTTATAGAAAAATCAGGGAAATCTGCCATGATTGTGGATCACGATGTCTATTTCATAGACATGATAAGCGATGCATTGATAGTATTTGATGGTGAGCCAGGCAAAAATGGTAGAGGACGCGGACCTTTTAGTTTGCATGAAGGCATGAACCGTTTTCTAAAAGACGTAGATATTACTTTTCGTAGAGATGAAGAAACACATAGACCAAGGGTAAACAAGCCTGGTTCATATATGGACAG
>CAYLOF010000279.1:0-2809 GCA_964385215.1 uncultured Thermoplasmatales archaeon | reverse complement strand
GGAAGAATCCAGTACATTCCTATGAAGCTGCAGGAAATTATACTGTAACTCTAACAGTAACAGATGATGCAGGTTCAACTGCCAATGACACTACACTGGTACCAATAACAGAAAAAGACACTATTCCTCCTACAATACAATTTACTAGTCCAGAAAGAGCGCTTTATATAGGCAACAAAAAGATAATACCTTTCTTAACAACAACCATTGTGGGTAGTATAAATATTGAAGTCCAAGCATCAGACTATGAATCAGGAATTGATAGCGTAGAATTCTACATTGATAACGAATTGAAAAAAACAGATGATCTAGCTCCTTATATTTGGATATGGAATGAGCATACCCCCTTTAGATTTAGACATACAATAAAAGCAGTAGCGTATGATATGAAGGGAAACAGTGCGGTTAAAGAAGCGGATGTATGGAAGTTTTTCGGTGTAGGATTGAAAAGTGAGAAGACTACATTTTATTTTAAGGATACTTTTGGTCTTGAAGAACCCGCAGAATATGACCCAATGTTTGGTATGTTGGTTCTTGCTTCAGAATGTCCCCCTACAAAAATTGTTGATTCAAAATATCCGCCAAGTTTATTTAAGAGGAATACCTCAAAAATATTACCTAGATATAACTTGAACTCAGAGGAATTGTTAATTTGGTTTACGTTCTATCTCATGCAAGATGAATTTGGGGATTTATTTGAAGGATTTGAACTTCTTTTTCCACATCCATCTAGAATCGTAGAAGCATATGAATATAATGGAAATGAACAAGTAGGGATAAAAGGTGATGTTGTTTTTGATCTTTATTTTTCATCTGAGATTTCTTCAAAGCTTCTCAATAAGGACCGTGTAAAGATTGGACTATACTCAGTAAATCCAGAATCGTTATTACCGTTTCCTAAATTAATCATGAACAAAACGATAATAATTAAACCTAACTTATTGAGAGGAATAAATGAGCAGAAAATCAAGTTACAAAACATAAATTTCACTTTGGATCCTGGAGAACTTTTGTTGTTCCAAGTCGAAATTATTCCTAGTAATAAGACAATTATTAACTTGATAAAAAACAGAATAGACATAGGAAAAATTTTTGATCGATGGGAAGAACGAGCAAATCGCTGGGAAAATAGTAGAATTAATGGATTGCGAGAAATAGCGATCTTCATTAATGAAATCAGGAATCTATCTGAAGGTATTAATATCTCAAAAGAAGATATAGTTGAGATTGCAAATGTTGTTAGATCTATATCCCTTGTTTACGATTCGGTAAGTCATCCTTCATCTGTAACGATCCCGTTTAAATTATTAGATGACAGTGACAGAAATGATGGCAGTGGATATGGTGGTCAACCTCCACCAACTAATCAGCCACCCGTAGCAGATGCATCTGCAAGTCAAACAATTGGATTTGTTGGAGAATTAATAGCTCTTGATGGTTCTCTAAGCTATGATCCCGATGGTTCAGTTATAGACTATACACGGAATTTTGGTGATGATGCAACAGGAGATGGTGAAACAACGACACATATTTACTCAAGCTCTGGAATCTACCACGTAACCCCAAATATTGCTGATAATAAATGTGCAACAGATGAAGATACCATTGAAGTCTATGGGGAAAATGATGAGTTGATGGCCAACATAACAGGATATGATACTTTGGAGGTTATTCCTTCTGGTGACATGAATATATTTGTATCCAATATGCCAAACAATGTTATGATAGATGACAGTGATAATTATGTTTGGTTCAATATTTCTCAAAAGATAACCATAGAAGTTTTTGGAGAAAATCCTGATAATCCAATGAATGCATCAATAAGTATAATGGGCTGTGGATTGAATATTTTTATCGACGAAGATGAAGCAGTAGAAAAAGATTATTTTATAGATAATGGAATATATGAGGTTAATATTTCACCAAAGACTGCTGGTACTTTAACAATTGCCGTTATAAACAGGACTGAAAATAAGGAGGGAAGTAAAGATTTCAGTATTTCCGGTCTCTCTGGATCTGTGACAACATCAGTTGGGGATGATAAAAAAGTAACTTTTGGTACAACTGAAACTATAACATTAGTAATAACCAATGGACAGTACTGTGAAGTACATCTTACTTGGTTTGATAAAAATTGGGACAATGCTATTTTTATAAACAAAACCGTTGGAGATGGTACTTCTGGTAATGGTCTTAATGGTAAGTTTGAATTTGTTGTTACAGAAAATGATATGCCGTATGATTTTGGGTATATGGTAATAGTAGCCAACGCTGGAAGCTATTATTTCTATGATATTGTTGAAATTGAAAAACCAATATTGAAAAAAATGTTTATTAGAGGAAGAATTACCAATCTTAATCAATTGGAGGAAACCAGCACCTTTAATTCAATCAGGATACGATGTATAAATTTTTCACCTTTTTCAATTGATAAATATCAATCAAACGAAAAACTCATTGTTTCAAATGAGTATGTTGGGTTATTAACCAAACGGTATGTACTTGGATTTTTCGAAGGAGCTTTATCTTGATCTATCAAGGCTAGTGATCAGATTCATTGTTGGTGCCAGCATGCCGAAGAACAAAGTAATCAATCCATTCATTTTATTCTTAGAGAAACTAATCGAGCGGTTTCCAATATTAGAACAGATACTACAAACAATCTATGATAAACTAACGGGTTTATAGTGAATTACAAAAACCTCTTTTTTTAATTAAACCTTTTTTTCTCGGAGGGATTTTAAGGATAATGCCTTAAAACTTGTATTTCGCACCCCTAAATGAAATTGAGTAGTATTTTTTTCTCGTG
>CAYLOF010000278.1:0-2818 GCA_964385215.1 uncultured Thermoplasmatales archaeon | reverse complement strand
ATCGATTTGCCTCAACTCGTCGATTATCTCCATCACCTGTTTCCTTGCCTTATCATCTCTCACATACTGGAGATTACAAACGCTTTGGTATTTCTCCGGCACCTGTGATAGTGAGGTTTTGTTCTCCTGCTTGGGTTTTTCTTTCTTAGGTTGCTGTTTTTCTTCTTTCAAATTATTTACCTCCTGTAGGCTTTTTCGCCTATATTAAAAAATAAACCTCCAAGTATTTTGGTTCTTTGCCAGAAAACAATAATCTGCAACAAAATTGTTTACCACGTCGTAAACTGATTTTCAAAACGGGTAATATATTATTATTAAGTCACTTTGTTCTACTGTTAAATTTAATCAATACGCAGTATGCACATAAATACAAAAGTGACTTTGACCTTTTTTTATCCTCATAAATTTGCCCAGTCCGTTTCAATTGTGATAAACCGTGCTCTTTCAAACAAATCCAAAGCGTAAGGGTCTGCATATTCTTTTTCCAACTCTGATTCTAATGCACTCATTACTATGTCCATTGCAAATTTTGCTTTTTCTATCTCATCATCCATCGGAATCTTGTTCATATTATTTTTTAAGTTGTTTACATTCTTAGTATTTTTGTTAGGGTCTGATTCATACTTCCATAGAAAACATGCTCACATTGGGAAGGGAACACAAGTTTACTAGTAAAAAAAGTTATAATGATATGTCGTATGGTTCACTAGCTGGGTTCCAATCAAATGCAATAAGTGGTATTACCAAATAAAAAGATTCATCACCTAACAATAATCCTCCAGGGATAGGTTTTGGTAACTGTCGACCGCGTTCCCAAAAATTCTCATTCCAGTTGATTGGACGCAAAAAATGATGCGTGTCATATCGGAAATACGCATTTTGATTATTTCGGTAAAAGTTATTTTGAGATATGGAAATATTGTGTGATTCAACTACTGCCAAACCAAGAACATTATCCTTTATATTATTATATGACAATTCGACATTTTCTGAATCTCCAACATAGATGCACCCATGAGTATATACTTCTATATCACAAACACAAAATGAAAAAACATTATTGGTAATTCTGCTATTTTTTGTTTCAAGTGATAAAGCATTATATGGATGATGTGAAACAATATTTCCCGAAATATGTACACCATCAGCTTCGACCACGATACCAGAATTATCAAGAAAGGTTCCTGAACTATTAATGATAGAAAAACATTGCAATGTTACTTCATCAGCTATGATTCGAATGATTACTTTTTTTCCTATTCCATCAATTATCGTTGTTTCCTTCTGTTCACCCGCGAGTTCAATGGATTTATCTACAACGATGTTTCCATAATATGTCCCACTATATACAAAGACGGTATCCCCATCTTCTGATTCATTTATTGCATCCTGAATGATGCTGTAGTTACCTGGTCCACTTCCACCAACATACAATGTTTTGCCTAAAGGTGTCAAGACAAAATCATAGGTTGTATTCTCACCGATACTCATCTCTGCCCAGATGGTTTTATATCCTGTTTTAGAAGCGCTGACATTCCAAAGACAGAAAACAATTGGGATATTGTCGATGTAATAATATCCCGAAGAATCACTAAAATTCTCAAAATAATTTTCACCACATGATGCACGAATAATAGCTCCCTCTATTGGGTTCATTGCTGTGTCAGTGACATAGCCTGATAATGTACCGTTCTCATCTATTGTTTCATGACTAGAAGTCATTGGTATTAGACTTGAAAGTAAGAATATTAGAATAATCCCCCAGCTTATGACACGTTTTTTCATTAATTGCCTCATATATTATTCAATTATTTTTCAATTGGAAATATTACAAATGGTCCAATAATAAAACCGTCCCTTGATTCTGTTAAATCATCAATCTGTACTATAACAGATAAAGTACCAAAACCAATTACTACTGTCCAAAATGATAAGACATCTCCTGGCATAATTTTGGAAAAATTACTACTTGTGTTATATCCTAAAAATACAAACGGGCTATCTAATGTTATTGTTAAGTTGATTAAAGGTATTATTATATCTCCGTTGTTGTCTACAATTATTGTAACTCCTAAACCACCATGAATTTTTATTATAACATTATTATCATCGATATTGATGATATTGTTAGATGAAACCTCATTGCTTGAGACAAAAGGGATATTACTTGAAAGTAGAAATAGTAGAATAATCCCTCCAGTTATAGACTTTCTTAACATTAGTCTCCCAATAATGTAATACATTAGCACACCTTAAATTTTTCTATAGGGATATATTTTGTAACAGATGCTATAATTTACACTGATTTCATCTAAACATTTACCGAGATTTTGTATTTTTCATTCATCCTCACATCCATCAGATAATAACACTGTTAGAGAAAACCACACAACAAAATTGTTATAACGAGGTCTACAGGGTTTCACTGCATTGTTGAACTTGTAGAACATCATTTACAGTACCTAAGGTTAAGTTTAACCAACCTCAAGATGATAGTGAGGCACATTAAAATCCTCAATAACACCTAACTAAGTATAATGGACTCATTTTATAGTGTACAAAATTAATTAACCTCAAAAATATCCTCCTTAAACTCACCCTCACCATTGATACTATATACGCCTAATATATTTATATTCCCTTAATATGAACATTGTTAAAACACATCCCACTCAGTCTCTTCCTATGATACAGGCTACATCACCTATCATCCACCTGTAACCACGTAACACGTATCCTGCTAAAAAATTGTGTTGACTGAAATGCTTTAATCACTATTGTAATTAAATAAAACTCACTCTACTTCTCTTCCTAGTTC
>CAYLOF010000277.1:0-2831 GCA_964385215.1 uncultured Thermoplasmatales archaeon | reverse complement strand
ATCGGTTTTGGAAAAAGAACTGGGAGAGGTGTGGAGGACAACTGCAAGATTTTACATCGTCTTTCTGAACTGAAAACACTTGGTTTTCCTATTATGATAGGTGCATCTCGAAAGACATTTATTGGAAATGTTTGTGGGGGAAAAGAGTCAATTCCTGCCACAGAACGGCTGGAGGGGAGTTTAGCAGCGGCTTGTCTAGCAGCATATAATGGCGCCAATATTATTCGCGTTCATGACGTAAAAGAAACTCGAAGATGCCTCGATTTTGTTGATTGTGTTGTGAGATAAATACTAAAAGCAGACCGCAATTGCCATTCAAGGTCTAACATGAAACAGCATTTCCATCTAGGAAAAAAAATTGCTACATCCTACAGCATGAAAGTAGTTTTAATTGCAACACTTATCATAGCCGTTTGGAAAAAAGAATGGATATGGGCTATTGGGTGTATCGTCGGTATTGTGATTGGTTTTATACCGACACTTCTAAAACATGACATTAAGATTACATTACCTTGGTCTATTGAACTTCTTATTGCAGCCGTTGCTGCATTAAACATGGGTGGAATTTTACTTGATGCATATTATGCGATTCCTGGTTACTCTCATCTAACTGATTTTTTTACATCCATTCTTGTCGCATTCTTAACATTTGCAGTCATCTACATATTGGACGAATATTGGGATGGACTTAAAATGGATAAATACGCTATGGCATTTGTCGTGATAGTAACCACAATGGCATCTTGTGTATTACTTGAGTTTGTTAAATGGTTTAATATCATCTTTGGAGCAAAACAAAGCACCGTAGAAGGTGTTCTGTTAAGTTTATTAACCGGCACCATTGGCAGTATTGTCATGGCTACCATTGGAGTAAATCTCATAAAGAAAGGCAGATTTGATAATATGACAAAGGATCTCGGTGAACAGGTTGACTCATATATCATCCATAGGAAGAAATAATATAAAGAAGTATGGAGAATAAACAATTATTCCGAGAAGGTAGAAAAAACAGAGCGAGTTATTGCTTTCAAAAAACCAAAGGATACATAAACACCATGGTGTTTATCTATCACACATAATTGGGGAGGTATAGTTATGTTATGTAAAGTTTGGGAACTACATACCTACAATCTTGAGGAAATGTTATTAGAGAGACAAACAATATAATCTCAATCTTGATAAATCACAAGATTTTCCTTCTTTCTTTTTGGTTACCTTTCGGTCTGATGCTTTTAATATTGTTGTAAATGAATCAATAACCATTAATTTTGTATACCAAATAATAATGCTATTTCGTAGTTGAATTCAGTTTGAAAAAATAGTTTTCTTTTTTTCATATTTGCTTCCCCCTTATAGACAACTAACCCCTTAGCTTCTCCTCTTAGCACAGGTTTGACAACAATCTTGTCGTTGCAAATGTTCCATTCATTCTTACCAAAAATTTATATTGCAATAAAATATATTTTAAAGTGATGATTCTTAACCCGAAGCAACAGAAAAGGAGTAATGACAATGGACTTTACAAAAAGGCTCTAGTTTTTTCTATAATATGCTTGTTTGTAGTAGTTGGTGTCTATCCTACTACAGGACATACTTTAAGCGAAAATAAAACCGTTTTCTTCGAAAAACAAATTAGTTTGCATAGTTCGGATTTTGATCAAAAAATTACGCTCTTAATGAAACTTGGCCATATGCCTTCCCTATCAGCATGCATCATTAAAGATAACAGCGTTGCATGGTCCAAGGGATATGGATGCTATGATCTAAAAAACAACAAGGAAACCTCCGATCAGATAATATACATGGCAGGATCCATTTCTAAGACGTTTACTGCAACCGCATTATTGCAGCTTTATGAACAAGGTCTATTTGACCTTGATGATGATGCCAATGATTATCTGCCGTTCAACCTTAGAAATCCCAACTATCCAGACAATCCTATTACCATGAGAATGCTTCTTGCACATCAATCAAGCCTTTCAGACCCTATTAGTTTAATATTCCACTTCTTTTTCTCCAAATATCCATATGAATGGTTAGAAGAGTATCTTACTCCAGGCGGAAGCATCTATGATCCAAACATCTGGAGTGACGAATATGCCCCTGGTGAGCAATTTCAGTATGCAAATACGGGCTTCGAGTTGCTGGGTTTTATATTTGAGCGAATTGCAAATCAATCTCTTGAACAGTATTGCAAAGAGAATATATTTGAACCGCTGAATATGAACAATACGAGTTTTCATGTGTATGACTTCAACATCGAAAACCTTGCAGTTCCATACACTTGGAGATTTGGAACCTATATCCCTTTTCCACATTATGATATCGGAAGTACCGCAGCTGGGGGACTCCAAACAAATGTTTTGGATCTTTCTCATTTTCTAATCGCTCATATGAATGGTGGAGTCTACGATGGAACACGAATTCTTAAAGAAGATACTGTAAATCTGATGCATACTATTCAATATCCAAACAACACTGATCCTCTCATCCGTTATTGTCTTGGATGGATGATTCAGTATTCAGAAGGCGAGATCTATGAAGGTCATTCCGGAGGCGTTTTTGGCGGAACTGCATTCATGTTTGTGCGTGATTCGGACAATATTGGCATTATATTTTTTATTAACAAAAATAGAGTTATGAATCTCAGACCACATTTTTTAGAGCGAATCGGTTTTATCGGGCTTCAACAAACACTATTTGAGATGGCAAGTGAATTGTAATCCTTAAATCTCGATAACATATTACTTAAAATGCATCAACAATCTTTACATTATTTTTACTTGCAAAATCCTTTATGTTCTTTCTAAGTTCCGAATAAAAATTCTTAT
>CAYLOF010000276.1:0-2835 GCA_964385215.1 uncultured Thermoplasmatales archaeon | reverse complement strand
TCCAGAAGTAATGCAAGATGAGTTTTACTGCGTTTCATTTTTCTAAAAACATCATCTGCTTTCATATCAGGGTCAATTTTCAAAACATCTCGCATGATGCTTTTTACTGTAAGTGATGTATCTTTAATACCTAGCGAATCCTTTATGTGGACCATGCCAACAATATCATCAAAATTTTTTCTATACACTGGAAATCTTGAAAAACCTGTTTTAATGGTCTTTTCTATAAGTTTTTCAATGGTATCATTTTCGTGAATGAATTCTATTTTATGTCTAGGCATATCAACTTCATCTGCAATTGTTTCATCAAACTCAAAAACATCTTCAACCATATCCCTTTCATCTTTTTCGATGGTTCCTTCTTCCTCGCCTAGCCTCATCATCGCCATTATCTCATCTTCAGTGACGGCATCATTTTTTTTGTCATTTCTGCCGGTAAGGGAGAGCAAGCCAGTAGATATACGTTCCACCAAAACTACTATTGGATGGAATATTTTTGTAAAAATCAGAAGAGGCATGGCTGCCTTTAATGCCCATTTCTCGTTTTTTCTACCAAATGCCTTTGGAGTAGCCTCACTAAAGATAATCACCAGAAAAAACATGCTAACTGTTGCAATTCCTATACCGACATTCCCAAAAATTGCTGTAGCCACAAACCCTGCAAGTACTGATGCAAATATATTGACAATATTATTTCCGATGACAATAGCACTTATAACGTGATCTGGGGTTTTCAGCAGCTCTTCAAGAATCTTTGCTCTTTTATCCCCTTCTCTAGCTTTACCAACAATAACAGCTCGGTTGATAGAGATAAGAGCCATTTCTGAACCTGAAAAGAAGGCAGAAACAAAAATTAAAAAAGCGATAACCAAAATGCTGGTTGCTGTCCATATCATAATATGTTTTCGTCTCTCTTAAACTTTTTAGCAAGTAGTACATACAACTTTTTATAGTTAACTACCAAATATATGTTTGACCCTGGATCACTTTAATCGTTGAGAGGTGCCCAATTTCAAATTACTTTTTTAATCCAAATATACTTTATATTTCTTACTTCATGGAGAGTTACCACACCTCAAAAATCGGCTAGGAGGAAAGGAAGAGAGTTTCCTGAGTAATTTTTTACATCACTTTAAGAAACTCTACTAGCTTTTCTAAGGATTTGCCTCTGTGTGAAAAACTATTTTTCTCCTTTGTGTCCATCTGAGCAAATGTTCTGTCATCTCCATTAGGAACAAATATGGGATCATATCCAAAACCCTGATCTCCCGACTCCTGTGCAGAAATTTTACCATTACATTCTCCAACAAAAAATCGAGGTTTTTTATTTGGTTCTCCATACGCAAAAACAGATTTAAAGCATGCTTTTCTATCATCAGTATCTACCCCATCTAATAACTTCAAAATGCCACTGCATCCGATACTATAGAAAACATAAGCAGAATATACACCTGGAAATCCATTTAGCGGTTCTATAAAAAGCCCTGCATCTTCAAGGATAAACGGGCCATCAATTCTTTTTTGTATATGTTTCACACCAAAAGACGCAACATCCTGCAGGGTATCTGCTTGTATTTCAGGATAACCTAAATTCTTCTGAACTACATCGATACCTACCTCCAACAATCTAGTTTTTACCTCCTTGAGTTTCCCTTTATTACTTGTTACAAAACACATGGTTTTCATCTATATCTGCCTCTTTTAACAATCTCTTCGATCTTTTGTATAACAAGATTTGCATCTTCTTTTAATTCTTTTTTGTAACCATCTAGAACATAGCTAAAGTACTCAGAATATTTGGAGTGGGTTGAATCTATTGCTTCCATAAGGACGTGCAAATCAACACCTTTTGCCTCTATTTCGCTGTTTTTTTCACCAAGTCCAAAATCGATGAAATGAATACGATCGTTAGCAAGAATCATATTTGAAGTGGTAACATCTCCATGTATTATGCCGCCATTGTGAAGTCTTGCTATACTTACTCCAATCTTTTTGCAGATATCTATTCTTTTCTTCCTATCTAGGCCGTTGAATATATCCTTAATTCTCTTGCCTTCAATGTATTCCATGGTTATTATGCCATCTTTTAGATCAACATCATATATGATTGGTACCGATACGCCTTGCTTACGAGCTTGCGCTATTAACTTGGTTTCCCCTTTTGTTCTAGATAAAATAAGACGATCATCTATTTTTTTTATTCGATATGCCTTTCGCACACGTTTTTTTTGAACTGCTTTATATCCCATATAGTTTGACAAGCGGATTTCAGCTTCGGCACCTCTATATATAATTGCTTTTTCAGTCACGCCAGCTCACATCCACCATGTCTGTTCTAAAACGCTGATCGATTAAACTCTCTTCCACCTTCATCCTAATACCACTGTTATACATCAAAACCCCTAGCCATGCTATCATGGCTCCATTGTCAATACATAAATCCTTTGAAGGAACAAAAAAACGTGCACCGCGCTCTTCGGCCATTGTTTGAACCATGTCTCGCAGTCGTTTATTACTTGCAACACCTCCGCCTAAAAGTACCTCATCTTTTTCAGTATGTGCCATTGCTCTTTCAGTAACTTCAGTTAACGCCGCAAAAGTTGTCTCTTGCATAGAATAGCAGATATCTTCTAGTCGCTTTCCTTTTTGATAGTATTGCTCTGATGCTGTTAGTAGTCCTGAAAACGCGATATCCATTCCCTTGATTGAGTAAGGTAGCTCCAGATACTGTTTTCCTTTTTCTGCAAGTTTTTCAATCTTAGGGCCGCTTGGAAAATCCATTCCCACTGCCCGTCCAAATTTGTCAAGACAGTTGCCAATGCCTATATCCAGTGT
>CAYLOF010000275.1:0-2874 GCA_964385215.1 uncultured Thermoplasmatales archaeon | reverse complement strand
TTTTCTTCTTGTTAAGCAAAAGGAATTTGGCAATCTCACGCACTGATGGATTTATAACGAATACATTAGTTAAAGGAATTGTAAAATTTAGACTTTCATTTCTTTTCTCAATATGGATAGACGTATTAAGAAGTAAAACTGGCGTACCACAGGCTAAAGCTTCCAAGGTAATTCTGCTAGGATAGTATAAGTCTGCAGTGCCCATCACAATATTAGCTGCATTAATATAAAGATTCAGAGTTTGTTGATCAACAAAATGATCGATAAACAATACATTTGAAGGATAGTCTTTTACAATTTTTCTACACCAGTGCTCTAACGGCCCTTCTCCTGTGATGATAATTGAAAAAGTGGGATCTTCTTCTGGAATAAGAGGAATTAATTCAAGCAATGTATCAAAAAACTTAGTTTTGTTTAAAGCACCAGCAAAAGAAATAACAAACTTAGAGGGTGGTAGACCAAGCTTTTTTCTTGCTTCATTTTTTGAAATAGGAAAAAATATTTTCGTGTTTATAGGGTGTTTGCTTACAAAAACCTTTTCCTTATCTTTAACGAGCATACCTATTCGCTTTTTTATGTCAATACCATTAACTATGATGCACGAAGCTCTTCGCAACACTCTTCCCGCAAGTATGTTGACTGACGTGTTTGAGAAATCTGTTCTCCATCTGACAACATATTTTTTTCTGGTAATTAATGACAAAATGTAAGCCACAACGCTTTCGACTAACGCACCATTGGCAATGACAAAATCTGATTTGAGTAATTTTGGTAGATTAGTTAAAATTCCTTTTAGGAGGAAGCATATATGAAGCAACATATATGCAATTTGTTTTGGTAAAGAGTCTAATGTTGATACACTCTTTAGCCCAATCATAAAATTAAGCAATGGGAAAGGAATACGTATTCTAATAATTTTACTTCTTTTCCAATAATCGATAAATTTTTGATTATATCTATTTTCGTAAGTCAAAACTGTGCACTCAATATCTTTTTTACTTTCAAAGAAGTTGAGGTATTCTATGTTGCTGCTTTCTACACCCCCTTTTTTGGGGGGAAAATGAGTAGTAATCAACAGAGTGTTCATCCTTTCATCCTCCCAACCATATAACCAGCTCCAGCTGACGCATATTCCAAACTCTTTAAAGCTATCACACCTAAAGCCAACGATGGTTTAGAGTAAAATCTTTTTTGTTTGAAGAAAAGCTCAAATCTGCGATACAAACTCATCTGTCTTTTTCCATACTTACCATATCTTGCTTTGTATTTCCATGCCGTCTTCCCATAATAATATTTCTTTTTTAACCATTTTAGAAGATAGAAATTATCCTCGTGATGCAGTATCTCATCTTTTATTCTCATAGTGTTATACCCAGATTTCTCTATCTTCTGCGGTAATGTTGATTCCTCAAAAAATGTGACATCTTCATCAAACCCTCCTACTTTTAAGGCTAAATCTTTCATGAAAAACCTTGCAGATTCTATCTCAGTTCCAGCATAGAAACTCCGCTCGAAGTCTCTAACTTTAACCCAGAAAGATCTTCCAATACTTCTCTCAGGAATTACAACGTCACCAATTTTAGCATCTGAACAAATTAGATTCATACATTCTTCTACAACTTTTGATGTCAATTCCATATCTGAATCTATCGAGAGAACAAAATATCCGTTAGATCTCCATATTCCAACATTTCTTGCTTTAGATCTAATTGCCTTGATCTTGATAATATTAGCATTATGCTTCCTAGCAATTTCTGTTGTTTCATCTGTAGAAAAATTATCAACGATTATGATTTCTACATTCTTATACGTTTGATTTTTAATTGACTCTAAACATTTAGCTAACGTTTTTTCAGAATTATAAGTCGGTATAACTACAGAAACCAAATAACTATCTTTCATTTGCTAACAGCTCCAATAAATAAAGTAGCAAATCCATTTTCAATTTGCTTGTTATATTCATAATCTCTTTTTTTATCTAAATAGTTCTTCAGCGGCATCTCCTTTTTAAAAATCCACTTAAAAAAATAGAAAATAATCATTGAAATCAATTCATTAAATCCACCCTTGATCTCTATACTATCAATTTCAAATCCTTCTTGCTTTAACCAGGGGAGTATTTTTCTTAGAGAATAATGTCGATGTCCAAAATACCATGCCGGATCCAATATATTTGAAAGGAAACAAGCATATGGAGTAGAAATAACAAGTTTACCATTAATCTTCAATATTCGGTAAACCTGTTTAAATAGTTCTTTTTCCGAATTCTTAGGTAGATGTTCTATTACATCAAATATTGTGACAATATCAAAGTATTCTCCTTTAAATCGAGTTAGATTGAGAGCATCTCCTTGTATAAATGTAACTCTGTTGTCATTGATAGAGTTCCTTGCTTTTGATATATTTTCCCCATTAATATCTATTCCAATAATTTCCCTACATTGCTCCTTTGCAGCAAATTTTTCGAACCATCCAAAAGAACAGCCGATATTTAATATTTTTTTATTTGTGATATTGCCAGAAAAATTTAGACATTTTTTCAATCTTCCGGTTAATTTTTCTGGTATTTTTTCTTCAAAATTTTTCATATTTCTTTACCAATTTTCTTTAAAAATTTCCTAATATTGTCAGTGAGAATAATTTCAGAACTCAAATATTCATCGTTCATTCACAGATGCTCCATACGACTTCTTAAGAAGTAATAACCTCCTGAAAACATAAATGATGCCAGAAATTAATAAAGCTGCATTAACCATAAGTATTATCCTAGCCATTTCCATCATTGAAGCATGGAAAACAGTCAACAATCCAATCTCAAACAATGTAAAAAATGCAAAAAGATAAACATAGCTTATATCATGAATCGCAAGACTA
>CAYLOF010000274.1:0-2875 GCA_964385215.1 uncultured Thermoplasmatales archaeon | reverse complement strand
AAATCTTAAAAGAAAAGAAACAATAACGTATAAAAAGAAAGGGAATTCTGAATAATTTTGAGGAATTGCATAATAGGCATCCAGTTTTTTGAAAGGTAATAGTTTTAATACATGTTATCGATTTCCAGTTTGAGTATAACAATGCTCATAAGTAGAAGATGATCCTATGGAAGAGATATTTGTAAAACGGTTTGAAGAAATACATATTGGGGATGTGCCATCGGTTGGCGGAAAAAATGCATCTTTAGGAGAGATGATAAGGAACCTTGGTGAAAAAGGCGTTAATGTACCGTCTGGTTTTGCTGTCACTGCGTATGCGTATAAATATACGATTGAAAAAGAAGGCGTCGACGTCAAAATCAAAGAAATATTGTCCGATCTTAACACACATGATGTTAACAATCTTGCAGAACGCGGTCAGAAAATAAGGGAATTAATCAAAAATACCCCAATCCCGCCTGAGATAAAAGAGGAAATCCGTAAGTACTATAAGGAAATGGAAGACCGATACGGCGAAAATGTTGATGTTGCTGTTAGAAGCAGCGCAACGGCAGAGGATCTTCCAGATGCAAGTTTTGCCGGGCAACAGGAAACGTACCTAAATGTTAGAGGAGAGGAGGTTCTCTTGGAAAAGATAAGAGAATGCTTTGCATCTCTTTTTACCAACAGAGCGATTTCATATAGAACCGACAAGGGTTTTGATCATTTTAGCGTATATCTTTCTGTTGGCGTACAAAAAATGGTGCGATCTGATCTTGCATCATCTGGTGTTATGTTTTCCATTGATACAGAAAGCGGATTCGAAGATGTCGCATATATAACCGGCGCATATGGCCTTGGTGAGAACGTTGTACAGGGTACCGTAAACCCAGACCAGTTCTATGTATTCAAACCAACCCTCAAAAAAGGCTTTAGACCAATTGTTGAAAAAAAGATTGGATCAAAAGAAAAACGTATGATATATGGAGAATACGGGACTGAACAGGAAGAGGTTAGCAAAGAAGATAAAAATAAATTTGTAATTTCTGATGATGAAGTACTAAAACTTGCAAATTGGGCATGCATTATCGAAGAACATTACCAGAAACCGATGGATATCGAGTGGGCAAAGGATGGGCAAACCGGTGAATTTTTTATTGTGCAAGCACGACCTGAAACCGTTCATTCCCAAAAAGACATGACAATGCTGCAAACATATGTCCTTGAAGATAAGGGCGAACTGATTGTAAAAGGAGAAGCAGTTGGAACCAAAATTGGCCAAGGAGAAGCCAATATAATTGAAGATACCAAGGACATTGGAAGATTTCAGAAGGGGCAAGCCCTAGTCACAGACATGACAGATCCTGATTGGGAGCCTATTATGAAAATAGCAGGTGCAATAATCACAAACCGTGGCGGCAGAACATGTCACGCAGCAATAATTTCTCGAGAATTAGGCATCCCTTGTGTTATAGGTACAGGCGATGGGACTTCAAAAATACCGAGCGGATCAAATGTAACCGTCGATTGCTCAGAAGGTGTAGGGAATATATACGAAGGCCTCTTGAAATACAGAGTTGATGAGGTTAAACTAGATAACTTACCCAATACTAAAACACGAATTATGATGAACGTTGGGGTTCCCGAAAAAGCATTCCAACAAGGGCAAATACCGAATGATGGAATAGGTCTTGCAAGAGAAGAGTTTATTATAAATTCCCATATTGGCATTCATCCACTGGCCCTTCTTGAATATAATAAATTAAAGGAGATGTCTCCCGATAATCAAAAGATTGCAGACGTAATACAAAAAATAGATGAAAAAAGCGTTGGCTATGACAACAAAGTAGACTTTTTCATAGAGACTCTAGCAAGGGGTATTGCAAAAATTGCAGCTGGCTTTTATCCGAACGACGTAATTGTTCGCATGTCTGATTTTAAGACAAATGAGTATGCTAATCTCATAGGAGGATATCTTTACGAACCTGAAGAGCACAACCCCATGATAGGTTGGAGGGGCGCCTCAAGATATTATGACGAAAAATTCAAACCAGCTTTTGGCATGGAATGTAAGGCCATTAGAAAAGTAAGAGACGAAATGGGTCTCACCAACATTAAACCGATGATTCCGTTTTGCAGAACGCCTGCAGAAGGCCGAAAAGTCATTGAAGTTATGAATGAATTTGGATTAAGGCAAGGGGAAAATGGACTTGAGGTCTATGTAATGTGTGAAATCCCATCAAATGTGGTAGTCGCAGATCAATTTGCAGACATCTTTGATGGTTTTAGCATTGGTTCAAATGATTTAACGCAACTCACGCTTGGTCTTGATAGAGATTCTGATCTTGTTGCACATATTTTTGATGAGAGAAACGATGCAGTAAAAAGATTGGTTTCACAGGTGATTGAAACTGCACACAATCATGAGCCAAGGAGAAAGGTTGGCATCTGCGGGCAGGCACCATCTGATTTCCCTGAATTTGCAGAATTCTTGGTTGAATGTAGAATTGACAGCATATCTCTTAACCCAGACACGGTTCTGAAAACCCGGCTCAAAATTGCTGAAACAGAACAACGATTAGAAATGCAAGAAAAGGTTATTAGCTAATCTCATCTTCCCAACATTCCTATTCTTTATTCCTATTTGAAAAGTTTTTATTAGAGTACTTGATTTATAGTACTATGGAAATTATTCCTCTAATCAATCTAAAGAAGGGAAAAATGGTAGAACCTAAATATTCGGAGACCATTTCTTTGAATGAACTTTTAGAGCAATTTAAGGATGATAAACTATACATTTTAGATCACGACGGAATGGAAAAAAATAAGCCCAATCTCTGTTTATATCAAAAATTGTCAAAACATCATGAACTCTGGGTTGACGCAGGCCCTCAGG
>CAYLOF010000273.1:0-2896 GCA_964385215.1 uncultured Thermoplasmatales archaeon | reverse complement strand
TAGCGTGTTATTTCCATGAAAATGGAGGTTTAGATACGTCGCCTCCTGAAAATTACGAATCTTTAACATTTACCTATGATCCAATTGATCCTGTACCAACGTTAGGTGGACAGAATTTGAATATAGCTCGAGGTCCTTACGATCAGAGACCAATTGAAAACAGGGGTGACGTACTTCTTTTTACAAGTGATATGCTGACTGAACCGATTGAGGCAACAGGCCCAATTAAAGCAAGGTTGTATGTCTCTTCAGATTGCCCAGACACTGATTTTACAATAAAATTATCTGATGTTTATCCAGACGGCCGCTCGATGCTTATCACAGATGGTATACTTAGAATGAGAAACCGCAACGGGTTTGATCATTGGGAATTTATGGAATCTGGAGAAATTTATGGAATAGATATTGATCTCTGGAGCACATCGTACATCTGGAATACAGGCCACAGGGTTAGAGTTGCTATTTCATCATCCAACTATCCAAGATTTTTGAACAATCCAAATACTGCAGATCCAATAGCAGAGAATACTACCTACAAAATTGTTCATAACACACTTCACTTGGACAGTGACCACCCGTCATGTTTGATTCTACCTTGGGTAGAACAGAGTAGTAGTTACTCTGATTCGCTTACGATGGATGGGTTAAAAGATAGTTCAATTAAAAATTCAATATATATGAATATCATGGAGAGAATGGCAGAGATTTTTCCGACTTTAAAATAACTATTTTTTCCGATGCGATTTTGGATATTCAGTGACGTTTGCTAGAATACTGGTTATATTCAACTAGATCCCAGTATTTCTTTCCATGCGTGTGATAATCCAGTTTTTCCGTTTCATTTCTCTTATATCTAAAAATGACGTTACACACTTCACAAAGGAGGCGTGAAATGAAGGAAAAATGGAGGAAAATCAATGAAAAATTGAACGTTATGTGATCTTAATTCACTAACACGCGATTTTATTCCCTCATTTCACCGATCTACAATGAAGAGATGCGTTTTCTAAATTTAAATGTTTCTAAAAAGTACATTTCCTATGTCAACTGTTAATTATATATCCACTTTTTTAGAATCTAATTATATATTGCGATTGAATAAACGACACATCTTACATCATTCGCAAAGGAAAATCGCCTGCATCCTTTGGTTTATTCCTTTCTTCCCGGTTTTATTGCCACTATGTTGCTTATTCTTAAATGCTCAGGCCCTTGCCAAGAACCGACTGTTATAAAACCATCTTTGTAATCTATATCCTCAAGTATGCCCGTGACCACACTTGCCCTGTCTGCAATTGGTTCTTTAGTAACGATTTTGCAGTACTTTCCTTTCAACCTTTCCATGTATTTTCCTTGCATTTTTTTCACCACTTTCGTGTGTAATGTTCTCACTTAACACTATATTAACTTTATTCGCTGTAAAAGCAAAATGTAAAAGAGAACAAACTGCAAGAATCACAAATTGGCATTTTCACTCGTCCGGCAATTACATATTAATAAAACACATTTTTTACGAGGTGACAATAAATGCTACTTACGTTGGCAAGGCATAGATGTTTCCATTTGCCCCTATAAATACAGCCTCATCGTCTAAAACAGGATCTGAAATAATTGCTGTAGTACGATAGTTGATTCTATCATCTATGGTATCGCTAGGTGAGAAATTCCATTGAATGTCACCTGTGTCTTTATTTAGCATATACAGTCTCCCATCATCAGATCCAAAAATTACATTTAATTCGTTGACAACCGGTGATGAACGTATGCCCGATTTACAGGTGAAAATCCAATTTAAATCACCGGTGTTCTGATACAAGGCATAAAAATTATTGTCATTTGATCCAACAAAAACTAGGCCATCTGAGGCGACTGGAGTTGTTTCTATGCCCCAGCCTGTTTCATATCTCCATTTGAGAGTACCATCATTAGAATTAATGGCATATATGTAAGTGTCCCAAGAACCAAAATAAACGGTCCCATTATCGGCATAAGGTCTGGAAGTGATTAGACCATCCGTTTCAAAAATCCATTTTAGATCACCAGTCTCGATATTTATTGCATAACAATATTTTCCTGAACCAACAAACAGGGAATTGTTACATGGTTTGGAGGAGATGTAGACTTCGCCGGGCAACTCACGGCTCCATTGTTCAACACCTGATTCTATGTCAAATGAATACAAATTTCCATCTCTGTTACCAACGAATACGTTACCATCTATCGTAACTGGGCATGATACAACTTTACCAATCTGCTTTTCTCCTTGTGTCATCCAGCCTAAATCCAACATTTTTAATCCTTCAGATGTCCCGACAAAGAGTTTGTTTTCATAAATTGCTGGAGTGGTTGGTTGGTCTCCAATTATTTTACTCCACAGTACAGATCCATCATTGGTATCTAAGGCATATAGTTCACCTGATGACGTTGTTGAAAATATGGTATCATTTACAAGTATGCCTGATGAATGGAAATCATTGGAACCATCACCTGTTTGATATGACCATATGATGTTTGGCTGGTTTTCAAGTTCTTGTGGCTGGTTGATTGTTTCATAGCCTCCCTTATCTGGAAGTCCATAAAGTCTGACCCAACCAACTGGTTTAATCTTCTCCTTTTGTATACTTGGCTGGTCGAGATTTTCCAATTCTAATACCTTCCCCATAGGATTGCCAGTGAACACCCATATCCCATGGTTTTCCACTAGTTTTGAACTGGTGATTTTGCAATCTGGCGAATACCTGCCAATAGGATCAGTGGCCATGATTGTTTTGACCACATCAACATCGATTTCTCCATAATACTGTTCGCCAAGTTCTTGGAATTTTATGTCTCTTTCTGCTGGTCGATATAATGGAGTGTGATATTGGTATCCCTCGATGCCAAGAACCACGTGATA
>CAYLOF010000272.1:0-2908 GCA_964385215.1 uncultured Thermoplasmatales archaeon | reverse complement strand
CTATTTGGATCACTCGGCTTTTTAGGATTATGGGTCATATGGGCAAAATACAACGCAACGATTGCATCTACCGCAGATAATGAACCACCAGGATGCCCAGATCCTGCCTTATACAACATTTCAATAATATGTTTTCTAATCTTAACGGCCGTTACTTCTAGTTTATTGATGGCTCTTTCATCATAACGTTCCATTACACTTCCCCTAGTATGGAAAAAACATACTCCCCATTTTTTTCACTGAATACCATTCATGTCTAAATACTTTTTGTAAATTTATCATTCTGTCGCCAAAAAAAATATTCTCAACTGCATGATGCTAGTGACTACAATATTGTATGCAGTAAAAACAGAAGAAAATGTAAACATCATTTAGCGATACCTTTTAATGCCTCCTTTTATATTTCATACCTTAAGGATAAAATGGTACTAGATGATTTAGGCGACTCCCTAAAAGGAACATTAAAAAAAATAGCTAACGCAGTCCACATAGATTCGAAACTTATAAAAGAGGTAGTCAGAGACATACAACGAGCGCTTTTACAAGCAGATGTTAATGTCAAACTTGTCTTAGAACTTTCAAAAAAGATTGAAAAACGTGCATTACAGGAAAAACCTCCTGCAGGAATGAGCAGCAAAGAGCATGTAATCCATATTGTCTACGATGAGCTAGTTAACATACTTGGTGATTCTAGAGAATTACCTATTAAAAAGCAAATAATTATGATGACCGGCCTCTATGGCATGGGGAAAACAACTTCATGCGGAAAGCTAGCAACATATTTTAAAAAGAAGGGGTTAAGGCCAGCTGTTGTCGCAGGGGACGTACATAGACCTGCAGCCTATGAACAGTTAAAACAGATAGCAGAACAGGTAGAAGTTCCGTTTTATGGAGACAAAAAGGAAAAAAATGCAGTTAAAGTTGTAAAAGAAGGGGTTAAAAAATTCAAAAGAAGTAGCGATGTTATCATTGTAGATACATCTGGAAGGCATAAACTAGAAGACGATCTTATCCAAGAAATGAAGGATATTTTCAAGGCAACTAAGCCTGATGAAAAACTTCTTGTTATGGATGCTGCCGTTGGCCAACAAGCCGGTTCTCAGGCAAAAGCATTCAATGACACAGTAGATATCACAGGTATTGTCCTTACCAAGCTAGACGGTACTGCCAAAGGTGGGGGTGCCCTAAGTGCTGCAGCTGAAGTAGGCGCACCTATTATCTTTATTGGTACTGGCGAACATGCTAGTGATTTAGAAACTTTTGATCCTGCAAGGTTTATATCCCGTTTACTTGGAATGGGAGACATCAAATCCTTACTTGAAAAAGCTGAAGAAAGCATGAAAGGAAAGGACGCAGAGAAAACCGCTAGGCGAATGATGTCTGGTAAATTTACCCTGCATGACATGTATGATCAAATGGACATGTTGTCAGGCATGGGACCATTGAATAAAATAACAGAGATGCTACCCGGCA
Source organism: uncultured Thermoplasmatales archaeon (assembly GCA_964385215.1). GTDB lineage: Archaea > Thermoplasmatota > E2 > DHVEG-1 > DHVEG-1 > DAOWHD01. The sequence continues at coordinate 1,435 of CAYLOF010000272.1, read as the reverse complement.
ATTTTTCAGGTAAATTGAAAGATGTTGACATGGATGGTACTCAGAACAAACTGCAAAGATTCCGCATAGTTATGGATTCTATGACAGACAATGAAATGGATAATCCAAGCATTGTCCGTGCTTCGCGCATTAAGCGCATTGCACGTGGAGCAGGTGTTGAAAATAAGGATGTAAAAGAGTTGCTGAAATATTATAATATGACAAAACGTATGATGAAAGGCCTTTCAGGGAATCGCAAAATGAGAAAGAATCTTATGAAACAATTGCAGTTTGGAAAATAATTTATGTTTTTCTAAAAAGTGAATATGCTGTTTAAAAACCGGAAGCAAATCATCAAGAATGGTCAAACTCCTAAGTTAAGAAAGATTAGAGGAGACGTTCTTGACATTCTGTCTTTTGCTTTAGACGCATCTAATCCATATAAAGCAGTTAAATCAAGATTTGATGGGGAAAAAATTGTTTTAGAGGATGGAGAAATAGATAGTTCCAATTTTGAAGATGTATACTTGGTAGGATTTGGAAAAGCTAGTGTAGGAATGGCTCAGGCCGCCTGTGATTCGATAAACATCAAAAGAGGAGTTGTTGTAACAAATGATCCAAACAATAGTGTTCAGAATAATCATATAACCACTGTTATTGGTGGCCATCCACTGCCCAATCAGGACAGCATAAGTGGTGCAGATGAGGTTTTAGAGATTGTTGGAGAATGCGGAAAAAAAGACCTTTTAATCGTATTGATATCGGGTGGAGGATCTGCACTATTATGCAAACCAAGAATAAGTCTAAAGGGCATGCAACAAACCACCGATTTGTTGTTGAAATCCGGTGCCGACATAAATGAGATTAATACCATAAGAAAACATCTTTCATTTGTGAAGGGAGGACAACTTGTCAGACATGCAAAATGTAGGGTAGTTTCTCTTATTATTTCTGATATAGTCAATGATCCTATGGAATTTATTGCCTCTGGGCCAACATATCCTGACTCCACCACATATAACAATGCTCAAAATATACTATCCAAATACACACTATGGGAGAAGCTGCCTTCAGACGTCAGAAGAATTATAAAAAGTGGAATCCATGGAAATATTCCCGAAACGCTGAAGAATGGCGACCCCGTTTTTGACAATGTGCATAATTTTATTATTGCAAACAACGAGACTGCATGCAACGCAGCAGAGATTAAGGCAAAAGAACTTGGATATGAACCTGTACTGCTTACTACATCCTTGACAGGCGAAGCAAAAGATGTTGGCATATATCTGGTTGAAAAGACCTGTGAAAGTAACGGGAAAAAAATTTTTATTTCTGGAGGGGAAACCACCGTTACAATAAGGGGAAATGGGAAGGGCGGTAGGAATCAGGAGATGATTTTAGGGAGCATTAAAAACCTAGACGGTAAAGACACTGTATTTGCATCTTTTGCAACTGA
>CAYLOF010000271.1:0-2928 GCA_964385215.1 uncultured Thermoplasmatales archaeon | reverse complement strand
AGAAAATCTAAAAATATCTCTCCCTTTTCTCTTCTTCCTTTTAACATCATAACAATCTTAAGGTAGTTCATTGTTTAGGGAAAATGAATAAAACATGGTGAGAGACAAGAATTCGGAAAATACCTTCGCATGGGTATTTCTTATCGTCCCAACGATATTTGTTATAATTGGACTTTTGTTTTTTTCATACCCTCTACCAACAGAGATAGAAACAATTCTGCCCCTGCCTCTTTTTGTAGGTCTAATCCTACTTGGACTGGGTTCGTTTCTAAAAAAAGAAAATGTAACAAATAAACTGAAAATTGCAGGATGGGCAGTATTTTCATTTTACTGGTCAACGCAAATAAACTCTCTGTATTTTGCAGAGCAGGGAGATATTGTCAACGCTTTTCTATGTATAGTTGGAATCTATGTCTTTTTCTACATTGCCTATCATGAATGGTTATCGCTAAAAAGAAATGAAAAGGTTGAATGTATAAACTGGATTGCAGGGGCATCTGCCATTGCCGGGTTGGTATATTCTATCATAGAACTCACTCCGCTGGCAACGTGGCTTATTGAAGTAGTGGCTGCCCAAAGCGGCTGGCTTCTAAACATCTTCACAGGAAACGTATCAGTAGATGGAAGATATATTTCTTACAATATTGCATATATCAGGATAATATTTGCCTGTACTGCCATACAATCAATGGTTCTTTTTGTAGGTATGATGTTACCGTTAACAAAAGTCAATACAAAGAGAAAAATCTATGGTCTACTTATAACAGTAGTTCCGATATACTTTCTAAACCTCATACGAAATGCAGGTGTTACCTATCTCGTAGGCATATATGGCAATGACTTTTTTAATATAGCACACAACATAATAGGAAAAGGCGGAAGTCTTATCGCACTAGTGATATTGCTATTCATCGTAGTTAAAATTGTACCAGAAGTATTTGATGAAATACTAAATCTGACAGATCTTTATAAAAGAAATGGCCCCATAGAAAAAACCATCAAAAAATTGCTTGGAGGGAAAAACAAATGACGCTTGCCAAGGGTGCCACATCATGGATTTTGTCTTCTTTTACTGTGGGCATTTTATCTTTGGCTTTATTTATTATTTATTCAAAGGGTATCGGCATCATTTTTCTGTTGGTTTCGGCCATTCTGTTTTTATTGACTATGTTTTTTATCATGTTTTTTAGAGACCCGGATCGAATCATTGGAAAAGGGATTACCGCTCCTGCTGACGGACGGATACGTGACATCAGTCAATCCGAGGACCGTGATGTTGGAGAATGTACGATTATTTCTGTGTTTATGAACGTATATAATGTCCATGTCAACCGTATGCCGATGGATGGAACGATAAAAGATGTTGTTCGCATACCTGGATCTCACATTCCGGCTTTTAAAAAGGAATCCGAAAGAAATGAAAGAGTAATAATAACAATTGACACCAACATTGGAATAGTAAAGGTTATACAAATAGCAGGGGCTCTGGCGCGACGAATTGTACCATATATCAGTAAGGGAGATAAACTGAAAAAGGGAGAAAAGATTGGAATAATACGACTAGGATCCCGCGTGGATATTTACATACCATCCAAAAAGATAAAAAATATAAATGTCAAATTAGGAGACATGATCAAGGCAGGAGAGGGAAGTATTGCAGAAATCAATGATTAAACTGTTATCCATTGCCGACGTCGTGTCCCTCACCAATGCTATCCTTGGATTTCTTTCGATCATTATGATTTTTTTAGGTGAAATACATTTTTCGTTTTCCTTAATTTTATTGGCACTCCTTGCAGACGGCCTGGATGGCATCATAGCAAGGAAAACAAGGCATAGTGAACTGGGAGAATATATGGAAGCCATAGGAGACATGATTTCTTTAGGTATTGCTCCTGCAGTGTTTGTTTACGGCAAATATAATGTCGCAGTTTCAGAATGCATTTATTGGCACAGTTTACTTATTATTGTTCTTATCGTGTTTTTTTCATTTAACATTGTTCGACTTGCATCTTTTCACATAATAAAAGAAAAAACTTTTTTTGTCGGCCTCCCAGCATCAGCAAGCGCTATCATAATAATTGTTATGGCATATTTCAACATTGAAGTTGCGTACGTCCTTTTGGTTATTGTTATAACATCCATTATGCTGATATCAAATGTTCGCTTTCCAAAACCCACGCTTAAAATAAATGCTATCGCAGCAGTACTTATTGTTCTGACAATAATCGTGGGTAAAAATTTTGGGGGGATTGTCCCAATACTTCTACTTTTATCAATTATCACATATTCATTAGCAGGCCAAATCTATCTGTTAAAAAGAAAATAATCTATAAAATACATTTGGATAAAACCATTTTTTCGGCAAAAAAAGCAATAAAAACATTTCTAAACGAAAAAGGCATTACATGTTATTCATATGGATGATATACCAAAAATTGGCATTACTGGTATGCCTAAGGTTGGAAAAACAAGATCGCTCTTAAAAATCATAGAATTCCTTGAAACGGCAGGATACAAGCTAGAGGGGATGATAACAGAGCCAATCATGAAAAAAAACGAACGCGTTGGATTCTATGTAGAAGACTGGCAAACTCACGAAAAAGAGGTTTTTGCCCACGTCGACTTTGATGTAAAGGATAAAGTAGGGGATTATGGCGTGGATGAAAGCGCTCTAGAAAAGATTGGTATACCGGCCATTGAAAAGGCGATTACAGACAAAAATATTCACGTCATTATAATCGATGAAATAGGTAAAATGGAGATGCTTTCAGAGCGGTTCTGTGATGTAGTCATTGAAGCTTTGGATTCTGACAAACCTATAATAGTAACTCTACACAAAAAATCAAGAACGCCACTTTTGCAGGATGTTCGAAGGCGCGATGATATTAGAATTTTAGAAGTTACACCTGTTAACAGAAACCTACT
>CAYLOF010000270.1:0-2946 GCA_964385215.1 uncultured Thermoplasmatales archaeon | reverse complement strand
GTTCCTTTGCATATTCAAAGGCCTGACGGACAATATTTTGACAAGCTTTGCGCGTAAAAATACGAGTAGAAATCGCTAAATCGTCTGGTGGGGTATCTTCAAATTTTTTCATTTTTTTATGGCTGCTCAATGCCTTGAGAATTTCCTTAGGAACTGGATGAAATTCAACACCAGCATAAAGCCCTTCTGTGTTTTCTCTAAAAACAACAAGGTCGATATCATCACGATAGTTTAATGGATTTCCTTCAAATGCTTTACATGGGCGCAGATTTGTATGGAGATTAAATGTTTGTCTAAGCCTCACGATAGGACTTGAGTAAACAAAACCTTTGTCCCTTAGTTCAGGTGAAAGTTCCTTTTGTGCCTCTTGATTGGGTTTTGAGGTAATTGCACCGAATAGGCCACAATCTGTTTCCTTCAAAAGATCAATAGTTCTTTTGGGTAATGGATCTCCCTCTTTTTTCCAGAATTCCCAACCAATATCCCCATGTATGTATTCAGCATCAAGATCTACGGCATCAAGAACGATTTTTGCAGCATCCATTACATCAATTCCAACGCCGTCTCCAGGTAACCAAGCTATATGATATTTTGCCATGGAGCGGTACTAATCATAAGCTTGTTTTTAAAGGTTTTCAACCTGTAAAAAATCTATTTTCTAAGTTCGCCAAGTGTTGTAACTCTTTCAGCAAAAGCATTGTGTTTGTGGATAGATTCCTCACTTTCACTTTTGACTACAACTAGTACATCATCTGGAAGATTCCTATATTTCTTCAAAATTGCACTTAGAATATCTCTTACCACGTCTTCAACAAATTTTGGATTTTTATGGGCATCAAAAACAAGTTTACCTTCCTCCCCACGTTTTAAAATACCAAAGGTTGGGCTACTAAATGACCTTTCTGCAATATCAATCAAATCATTTGCATCGACGGATTTCTCTTCGCCAGGCACTTCAATCATTAGCGTGGTGATGTTGCGTTGGTTATGAGTTGGAGGAACATCTTTTTTCTCATAATTGCCAATTTTTCTTATGACTTCCATGGCACACGGGCAAGCAGTCATCCCAATTACTTTCACACCAATGAGTTTTTTTATATCTCCTGTCCTTTCTGCTCGTGCTTCAGCTACGAGCTTATATGGTTCAAGACCCTTTTTGCCGGATGGATAAGTTCTCTCTAGAAAATAGTCAGCTTCTGCCTTTATCTCAGAATAGGTTGCATAGTCATGTTTTTTTAAAAGGAGTCTTGCTGCTTCAGCACAAAAAGTCTCAAGGTCAGAGACAGGTTTTTGAATATTCGTATCAACGATTTCTGAGACCAGTTCAAGGTTTCGAGACATATGACTCCCCTTTTGGGATGATGGAAGATCAACAAAAAGATCCATCTTTACAACTAGAGGGGTTATCTCCTTGTGATCTGGTCTTTTTATATTTACAAGCTTTTTTACTCCAGTTACCCCCACTCTAGTTAACTTGAAATTGGAGAGTGAGGGGCCAGATTGGACATCAGGAAGATCTATGGATTTGATTTGTAATCACCTGCACTTCAAATAAATATCATTAATATTAACGTTAGCGTTTAACCCAGTTTTGCAAAAAGTAAAATAAACCCCTTCATATTCATGGAAGTAAAAATGCCGCTGTGGCTTAGGGGTAAAGCGATTCCTTGGTAAGGAATAGGTCGTGGGTTCAATTCCCACCAGCGGCTTTATGTTAGATATATAATTGTATATTCTAGATGTCTATGAAAATGAACGGATTATAAGGAGAAAAGTGTCTGAAAAATGAACAGACATAATCTTTACAGGAGAGAGATTCTGAATTCCGTATTATATATATTGTATAATACCAGACAATACATTTAAATCGAATAACAGACATTATTTAGTATTAGGAGGTATTAGATACGAAGATTGTATCATCCATCAAGGGTTTAATCATCTGTATAATCATTCTATTTGTCTTTTCATCATTTTCATCTATAGCTCTAGGATTTGGTACAGAGAGTGAATGGGCTACTTTAGAAGTATCTATGTCTAAACAGAATGATATCCTAGATAAACAGGATAACAACATTACTATATCAATTCAAGGTGGTCTTGGAATAAGTTTTGAGATATGCAATTATGGAAATACAACACTCTATCTTGTTAATTGGTCTATAACAATAGATGGACCATTAGTATTATTTGGTAGAAGTAGTAGTGGTTATATATCTGAAATACCACCTGGAGAATGTGTAACTATTGGTACAATGTTTATTTTAGGCATTGGACCTATTAATATTACTGTACAAATAAATGATATTATTGAGTCTGCTAATGGATATCTAATAGGACCATTTGTGATATTGAAATAGTTGTAAAAATGAACACTTTTCTCCTTTTGAACCCCCCAAAAAATGAACAGACATAATTCCTCTCGGAGGGGATTGTTGAATTTCGTATTATATAATAGTATATTCTACTTATCTTTAGATTGTATGAGGATTTGAAGAGGATATACGATAAGGTAATGGCTGAATTGAAAATGAAATCAACATAAAATACAACATTTGGTAGATAATATATCCCTATAGAAAAATTTAAGATATGCTAATGTATTACATACTTGGGGAGAATAATGTTAAGAAAGTCTATAGTTACAGGGATTGTTCTTCTTTTCTTACTTTCAAGTCTAATACCAATAGCATCTAGTTATGAGTCTAATACAGGCAATACTATCTATGTAGACGATGATGGAACTGCCGACTACACAAGGATTCAGGATGCAATAGATAATGCTAGCAATAATGACACAATATTTGTTTATAAGGGTTTATATGCTGAGAATATTTTCATATCAAAAAACATAAAGTTAATTGGTGAGAGTAAAGAAACAACAATAATTGATGGAAGAGGAAATAAAGTAATCCAGACAATTTATAGTGGAGAGTGCAATATTAG
>CAYLOF010000269.1:0-2949 GCA_964385215.1 uncultured Thermoplasmatales archaeon | reverse complement strand
AATATGTATTGCTTATGGGCGGCATGGACTCGCTTTTGTGGGGCATTCCAAGAGATGATGCAAATCAGGGTGCAAAAGATTGGCATCTACCGGTGAGATATAGCAATCTTAGAGAAAGTGGAAATATATATGACCCAGGATTCATTAGCGATCTATACTTTGCAGATATTTACGATTCTGATGGGAACTTTTCAAGTTGGGATTCCAATAATGATGGCATCTTTGCAAAATGGAAAGGTATATCTGCTATTGGCCGAGATGATCTTGACTTCTATCCAGATGTTTATGTCGGTCGTCTTCCATGTCGAAATAATTATGAAGTTGAAATTTTGGTTGATAAAATAATTGAATATGAACGCTCAACCATAGATTCCTCATGGTATAACAGAATAATTGCTGTTGCAGGTGATCCTTTTAACGATAGCATCGTGGGAACGAATTACTATGAAGGCGAACTAATCGGCGATAAAATCTTATCATATATGTCTGATTTTGAAGCAGTAAAGCTTTATGCATCTAATATAAATATCAACATGGATTATACGCCTTTAACAACCAATATTAAAAGAGAGATATCCAATGGTTGTGGCCATCTGTTTTTTGATGGACATGGACATCCAGGTACTTGGAATACTGGCTGGCCTGGTGGTGATCAACTAATACAAAATGGAGGCATCAGTATTTATGATATGCTATCTATTGATAATGGGGGTAAACTGCCAGTGTGTGTTCTTGGGGGATGTCATAGTGCTCAATTTAACATCACCTTGTTCACAACATTATTAAGAAAGCCCTTTACATGGACTAGTGGCATGCCGGTTCCCGAATGCCTAAGCTGGCATCTTACCAGAAAAATCAATGGTGGCTCCATTGCAACAATCAGCAACACTGGATTAGGATATGAAGGCGAAGGTGAATTTGGCGATCGGGATGGCGACGGCCTAGATGAGCCAGACTGTGTGGAAGCATGGGGGGGATACCTTGAAAGATGTTTCTATAAAACTTTCAATGAAGGCAAAGACATTCTTGGCGAAACATGGGGCGGTGCAATACGCAAATATCTAGATACATACCCCGGCATGGGGGGAAAGTGGGATGCCAAAGTTGTAGAGGAATGGGCACTACTTGGGGACCCAAGTTTAGAAATCGGCGGATTAGAGTAGCCATCCAATGCCTCTGACTAACATAATAAACGAGATGATTCGATAGTATTAAAAAATCTATTTTATTCTTCAGGCATGTAATGCATTTTATAAACATCTGTAGCATAAATATATTTGTAATTCTTGATGACATTAGGAAATTTCACGTTGACGTCTTTCATTATTTCATGTAATTGATTAAGGTTTTTTAGATGAAATTCAAATTCCAGATCAGCAACACCAGCTGACTCATCTACAATTATTAGATGAGGGTTTAATTTTATATATTTTATAATATATTTTCTTTTGGTATAGTCACTAAGATCAATATCAACCTTGACCCATTTGTAACCTAATTTTGATATATTCAGATTGACTCTGAAACCTTGAATGATATCTTTTTTCATCAATTTTTTAATTCTGTAGTTTACTACTGTGGGAGTAGTGTTCAGACGATTTGCAATCTCTGTGACTGGAATTCTAGCATGTTCCGACAAAACCTTTAATATCTTAAAATCTAAATCTTCAAATTTAACTTTTTTTCCGCCACCTGTGATTTCATATTTTTCTCGATCGGTTCTGTCAAACTCATCTAATAAATAGGAATATCTATAAAGGTATAACTGAACGTAAATGGAAAACACCTGGTCCTGGAAATAATATCTGTACTTTTTCAAAGTTTTTTTCCAGAAGGAATAAAAGTCATTGAGATCCTTCACCCACATAATCACTGCCAGATCAAATCTTCCCTCAAATGAGCCAAACCACCATGTATCTTTGTTATTCGTAAAATACTCAACAATCTCTTTTTGGATTTCTGGCGTAGTATATTGAAACGTTAAATAAAATCGTAAGCTAGTATATCCCAGTTTGAAAGAATCGATGACAGTATAGAAACTATTGATGATGCCTTTTTCCTGAAGTCGCTTTATTCTATATGCCACAACATTTTTAGGGAGTCCAACTTTTTTACCAATTTGAGACAGAGACTGCCTAGAATTGATATCTAATTGATATAGGATTTTTCTATCTTTCAAATCAATTTTTACCATAATATTGTACATAATAACGTACATCCTAAAAAAATTATCGTTTCATACAAAATTTTTGGGCAATACATTAAGTATATTGCCATAAATTGTCTTAAATCACTCAAAATCACATACATAAATTTATTAATCTCACATTATATTATAGCTTAAGGGGAGTTAACATGAAGCAAAACATAACCAACAAAACATTGGCTTTTGGAATAGTTCTATTATTTTTTGGATTTAGTATGGTACCAACAATTAATGCAGTATATGAACTTGACAGTGATTCGATTAACGCACGTCAACTATCGATTTGCAATACAAACATAGGATATAAATTGCTTATTATATCTCCTTCAGAGTTTGCAAAAAAACTAGAACCACTTGTAACCCACAAGGAGAACATAGGCATTTCCACCAAGCTTGTCACATTAGATGAAGTCTATGAACATATGTTTTGGCATGGATGTGACAAACAGGAAAAAATCAAATATTTCATCAAAACAGCAATGGAAGAATGGCAAACTGAATATGTTTTACTGGTTGGTGGGAAAAAGGGTCAACTGCCATTATGGTACCTTCCAGTAAGATATGTAGGCATGGATAATGACTGGGAGCCCCATTATATTAGTGATTTATATTATGCAGACATCTATGATTCAGATGGTAACTTTTCAAGTTGGGATTCTGACGGGGACGGCATTTATGGCGAATGGTGCATTGGAAATGAACCAGAGGACAAAAACATCGATTTATACCCAGATGTGGCAGTT
>CAYLOF010000268.1:0-2952 GCA_964385215.1 uncultured Thermoplasmatales archaeon | reverse complement strand
GATATTGAATTTTTAACGGGAACCGAATTTAAAGTTAATATCGATATGGACGTTATCACACTAACATTAGCTGCAAGTGGCACAGCATATACTAAAAGTGAAATAAAAACTATAGCAGGTACCAACCCAGAAACAATGGGAGCCATAAAATATGCGCTGAAAGCGCTATTAACAGGGCAAATAAAACAAACGTTTGAAAATGCAGATGTCACTGTAATAAATGAGCTCCCCTCTTATGGAAATGACATATTTCATGATGAATATAGGGTTAACTTAACACCCACATTTTTTAATATAAATGAAACAGTAAACATTCCCAATTTCATAAACGGCGTACTAGACATCGGTGCTTTTGTAAACTATACTTTCAATCTTAAAGCAGAGACTGGATGGGGCAATATATACACAATCATACTGCCCGATCCTATGGGATATCAACGCACAACAGGATCCGTATCTGGTGATAGAATACAGTGGAATGTAAAAAATGGAGGTGGAGAACACCCTGATTTGCCAGCAGAAATATCAATCAAACTAGATGAACCCACAACATCAGGATTGGAAACAGAAAATATTGAATTAGACTTTGGCCTAAACTGCAGCGGTAAAAAACAAACGGCCTTGACAACAAATGTTTTGGTTAAAAGTGTAGATATTGGAGATTATGACATTTTGCCAGAATTTGTTACCAATTTGAAAGTTGTGCCTTCTGACGGGATGAGATTGTTTATAGAAAATGGTCTTTCATCCTGGGAGGAGCTTTATGATAAAACCATAAAAAACACAAAAGAAATAGCCTTATCAAAAATTGAAAACTCAACTTTCAACCAAACGCTAGATGTGTCGTTTGGTTGGGATCCAACTACTGCTATGAATTGTTCAACGCCATATAATATAACGAACATGGACAACAACCCTCCCGTAAAAGCAATATTTACTGATGAAGATGTTAATTTTCAGATGTGTGGCATTACATCTAGAGCATTGCTCGGGTTAGTTAGTGCCGGCGCACAAACAAACATTTCTGCAGAAGATGTTAATTTTGGCGACAAACTTGACGAAATAGGGCACCCTTACACTATTTCTTTATATCTTCCAAATAATTTATATTTAGACGGAAAAAATATCTATGTGTGGAATCAGAGCACCCCTATTTCTGGCGAATTTGAATCAGATGATGCACCTAGCTACTCAGAAGAAAAAATTGACACGCTAGTAGAAATCGAGGTGAGCAGCACTGATCTAAACATACTTAGCTTTTTTACAGGAGGAACAAAAGTAACATTGAATCTATTTTTACAGGATAAGCAGAGCCGCAGTATAACCGTACTGGATAATAACTTAAATCTGCCAGAGAAAGTATCTCTGGAATATTTAAATTCAGATGCTTTTAGACTGTGCGTAGAGGAAAATGTATTTGATGAAAGTAGTGTAGACACATTTTTAAACGCTGAGAAACAACTTTTTGAAGATAGGGCAATGGCCATATTTCATGGGTTGGACATTGAAGGATCCGTTAATAGGGATGAATTTGATGACTCTTTAAAGTGGGATGGAGATATAACAAATATGGACGGCATCTCTCCTGTGGAGATTGTTTCATATGCCCACTGCCCCTATTCCATCCCTTTCGAATTTTCTTTTATATTGCCCAAGTTTGAGATTTCTAATCAAAACTTTAATTTCACAGGGCTACAAAATCAAAATGTCACATACAAAATAATCTTTCCACACGGCACAACTATAGAAGTTGGTGACTCTTTGAATAAAACTACGATAGGCAAGACAGAAGATGGGAGATACTATCTTGAACTGTCCTTTAGTGCATCCGAGTCTGGCCTGACTGATGTCGTCTCCTGTAAAATTGTTCCCTCTATGCTTTTTATCGTTGGACTATTTATGCCATGCATAGTAAGCCTAATTATAACAATTATTCTCGTCATGGTAATCTATACCATCAGAAGGAAGAGAAGAGGAGGAGGAAAAACAACTGTCAAAGATGGAAAGGCCCCTAATAGCATTGAAGAGCAGGAGTATTATGTGCCCCCTTCCAGATAAAGAAACTTTTACTTTATCACATTCGGCAGTAGCTTTATGAGAGATGGGGCTTTCTTTAAAAGATGCTTTGCTAGCTTTGAAGGATAATCCACATCCCCATATTTTGATATGATTTTGGTAATTTTTTCACTTTGAAATTTTTTAATATACTTATCCATTTGCTCGTCTGTTAAACTTTTAAAAATTTTCCTGAATTTCATTCCCAAATATAACTCTTTACCTATGTCGGCCGACCATAATTTATGATATTTCTTCAGGGTGCGCAAAGTAAAATCGTTTTTCTGCAGCGCATCAATGGCTACAGAGGAACAATGATTGGCACATAAAAGTCCTGGATAAATACCCCCTCCAGAAGTTGGCTTCACTTGTGCTGCCGCATCTCCCAAAATGAGCATATTAGCAGCGTATGTTTTCTTAAGAACGCCCAAAGGTATTATACCCCCCATTTTTTTGGTTATTTCTACATTCTTTAGATAAGAAGAAATTACCTTGTTTTTGAAAAGATTTGAAAAGTAGTGGCCTAGTTGATAAGGAGCATTCTCGCGTACACACAATCCAATTCTTGCCTCCGTCCCTCTATCATTTGTTGGTATCACCCAAGCAAAAAACCCAGGCGCTATATTTTTTCCAACAAGTATCTCTACAAAATCTGGATCTAACGTTGTATCTGTGATTTCAGCACCCATCCCCATAAGAAACTCAGTTGGATTGGGTAAAGCAAATATATCTCTTATTTTTGAGTGTGGCCCATCCGCACCAATCAAAAGTTTACATTTAATATCATTCTTTTTTGATGTTTTCAATTCAACATGATTTTTGGTTTTTTGAGCTGATATAACCTTATTTTCTAAAAAAAGTTCAGCACCTTTTTCTACCGAATTTTTTATGATTTCT
>CAYLOF010000267.1:0-2973 GCA_964385215.1 uncultured Thermoplasmatales archaeon | reverse complement strand
TCGATCTTGAAAAGTATGATACGTCCGCCAATCAAACAATACCAGCTAAGATGCAAGTTAGGGTTGGTGAAATCCAGAAGTATGAAGATATCAAGGATTTTACGGATTATGTATATGGTGGAAATGTTTTAATTCTAGATTTTTCACCAATTGCAGAAGAAGAAGTTATATTGAAAAGAATAACAAACGACCTCAGGCAATTAGCAGATGAGATAAATGGAGATATCGCAGGAATTGGTAACAATTTAATGATTATATCTCCTTCAGATGTAAAGATAGATAGACGTAAACTTAGAGGGAAACTTTAATACTCCCTCTTTTGTCATATTGATATCTGCCATCCCTTGTATCTCATTAGTTAAGTAGAGTGGAAGCAAACAGGTAAGGGAGAGAGGGGAGGAACCTGGCTATTGGATAGTGAAGATGGAAGGGAAAAATAATAATAATTTTTCCAGATCCCTCAATGTTATACTTTACATGTCTTACTATATAAACGTTTTGTGCAAAATTACCAGACTGCAAAATTATCAAAGAGATACAAATCATTCAAGTTTTACACAAAAATCATTTTTTTGGAACAGAATCTACCAAATAATAAGTACGGACCCATGGGGATTCGAACCCCAGTTACCGGCTCCGAAGGCCGGTAGGATATCCAGGCTACCTTATGGGCCCATGCTGAGTTCCATAATTGGAAAACCTGTTATAAAGCTGTCTGAAAATATATAGGGGGATTTCCAAATGAGTACTCATCTTGTCAATATGTGTGTCCGTACTACCAGTCAGTAGATGTCAATAGACGGGCGGCATGCTTGATTAACTTCGTTAGTCTTGACGGCCATGTCCTTGTATTGTAAAACGCTCTAAGGATTAGACACGGCTAACTCTATCTCTTGAGACTATCAGTCACTGCTCACTTCGTTTATTCTGGGCCAGGTGGAGCTAAATAAAAAACATATAATGAAAGAAGTGATGATGGATAGGTTTTAAAGGACCAGTAGTATTCAGACAATTGTGAATGGGTGGAATGAAAATGCAAAAGGGAATGGTTAAAAAGGAGGAGCAATTTGTTTCAACAGGTGTACCTGGATTCGATGCCTTATTCAAGCACGGTATCCCAAAAGGATCTTCGGTTCTTGTTGCCGGGGGTGCTGGCACGGGAAAGACGAATTTCTGCTTACAACTACTTGCACATCAGGCATCTCAAGGAAAAAAGTGCTACTATATTGGCTTTAGAGAGTCTTCAGAAAAATTAATACAGCGTATGGAGAAATTTGGTTGGAATCCTAAGCAATTGATGGACTCTGGCAATCTGAAAATCAAGAGGTTTTTGACAAGTGAGATTTACTATTATGACAAAAAAGTTGGCGATGACTTTGAGGCCATGATGACAAAAGATGTTGATCCACTACTTATGGAATTGGAACCATTAGCTATTGTTGAGGATACCGGATTTAAACCAGATTTTATCGTATTTGACTCCCTTACAGCAGTCTCCTCATCATTTAGAGGAAAAGAGCAATCTTATCGTATTTATGTTGAACAGCTATTCAGGTTTTTTGAAAAAATAGGAAGTACAAGCTTTCTTGTAACTGAAACAAAACAGATTCCTGAAATTTTTTCACCGACCGGCGTAGAGGAATTTTTGGCCGATGGAGTTGTTGTGTTCTACAATATCAGACGAGAAAACGGCAGGGAAAACGCAATTGAAATTTTAAAAATGAGAGATGAGAAGCATCAAAAGAAAATCGTCACCATGCAGATTACAGAGAAGGGAATTAAAGTATATCCCAAACGGGAGATATCTGGCGTTTTGATGCCATAGATAATCCAGCATTTTATAGGAAATTTGTTAAGTTGCCTATCTGCTAGAGGTGTTGTGCCTATAATATGGAAACGAATTACATGATTATCCTATGGTTGTGATTACGATTTCCCACTACATCGGTTCCGGTACTATACGGGGGTTAGATGGGCTTTATTATTTGCCAGGTTTGGATCCGGGAAGGTTGATGATATTATTTCTGCTATGCCGGTCATGCTGTCCCCAGGGGTCCAATGCATATATATCGTAAGAGTAACAGACTCTTTAACAATAAGGTTGCTTATATTCCAAATATATAGAGAACCATCTGGCAACGTAATATTTATCTCGGCATCTGTTTCATTAATATCTCCTCTATAGTTAGTTGCTGTAATATTGAGTTGGGCATTATCACCGCTTAAAAAAGTCGTATATTTGATACCTATGTCACATTCTGGATGGATATCAAGGGTTCCCATTAGTACCACTGAATTACTTTCTGTGTCAACGGCCATAATTTCAGCTTTAGAGCAACTACTGTTATACTCAAATGGATAAACTATTCTTTCACCTATATTCCATACTCCATCCTCCTTAGATGCATTATCTAAAAGGTCCCTAGCTGTTGGCGTTCTATTATCATCAATTAGCACTTTTTCACCAGCTATGGTTATCGGTATCTCTGTGTCAAGACTTAATGCTTCTCCACTGTGATGCTCTATGATTATATTACTACCCTCTATTGTTCCAATCAATGTAACATTTGGCGAAGAGGTGGGAAACGGATAAGCAAACACAACAACATACAACGTAGAGAAAATAGCTACAGCTATCCCCAATAGCAAAACAGTTCCAATGATCTCTGCCACCATATTATTGGAATCTTTTAAGCTTCTGATGTTTTTCTTCCATTTTTTCATCTTTTTTCCCCCATATTAATTAAAAAATGATGGTTAGAGGTTTTTACTAACCCCTTTAACATTTATTATCCATCCTGGAGCTATCTGAGCGTTGATCTTTACATGTTTCAGTTTGAGGTTGACGGTAATTGAACTATCGAATTCCAAAAGCATACTGTCATCATCAACACTTGTTGAAAAATTGGTACCATAACTAAGTCCTGAGTTGATCAGGGTGTTGTTGATAAATTTCTGCCAAGCATTCTGATA
>CAYLOF010000266.1:0-2975 GCA_964385215.1 uncultured Thermoplasmatales archaeon | reverse complement strand
AGTAAAATTATTTTTCTTTTTGCTGAGCAAGAACTCTAGCACGTTGTCCAACTGCAAAGAGTTTAGCTATAAATGTGATTTCCTTTGCTTCCTCCTTGCTTGAGACCTGTCCTACGATTTTCATGATATCAAGTAATTGTTTTGTTATGATGTTTATAAAGCATTGTTGTACAACTGTTATCCAAAATTTGTTGATTTTTATATTAACATTCATTTTTTAATATTTAGCAGCATCGAAACTAATAAAAAACGTTTATCTGTTAAAGAACTGCAAGGGTGTCATAAACATGACTGGAATTGATATTGAAGACATGCTTGCGTCTTATGATAAAAAAAATATTACGATAGCTACGGTTTGTTCTCATTCTAGCCTTCAGATTTTTAATGGTGCAAAAAAGGAAGGATTCAAAACATTAGGAATTGCTATTGGAGAAAAAAGAAAATTTTATGATGCTTTTCCATTAGGAAAACCAGATGAATTTCTCATGGTGGATAATTACAAAGAAATTTTATCACTGACAGAGGAGCTCAGAGAAAAAAACACCATTGTCATCCCTCACGGTTCATTTGTTGAATACCTTGGACCTGAAAAGTTTATGCAATTAGACCTTCCAACTTTTGGCAATAGGACTGTGCTGATGTGGGAGTCGGATCGTAACAAAGAACGGCAGTGGCTTGAAGGCGCAGGTCTTACGATGCCACAGGAAATTAAAGATCCTAAAAATATTGATAAACCCGTGATTGTGAAGTACCATGGTGCAAAGGGTGGTAAAGATTTTTTCATCGCAAAGACATATGATGAGTTTAAACAACGCATCGACAAGGGCAAATCTTTTGTCATCCAGGAATTTGTACTGGGAACTCGGTATTACTTGCATTATTTTTATTCCCCAATACAAGATAACGCATATAAACTGAGCAAAGGAAGCCTGCAGATGATTTCTATGGATCGACGTGATGAAACAACGATAGATGAAGTGCAGCGGCTTGGTTCTATTCGGGAATTGGAGGAGATAGGAATTCATCCAACATTTGTTGTCACCGGAAACATCCCCATTGTTATGAGAGAATCACTTCTCCCAAAGGTTTTCTCAATGGGTGAACAAGTCGTTGAAAAATCTTTGAAACTTTTTGGCGGTATCATTGGTTCATTCTGTCTTGAAACTGTGGTTACAGAAGATCTTGAGTTCAAAGTGTTTGAGATTTCTGCACGGATTGTTGCTGGCACAAACCCATACATCGCAGGATCGCCATACTCTGAACTGATTCAGCCAGATCTCTCTACTGGGCGCAGGATCGCACAGGAAATTAAATATGCGACTAAAAAGAACCTACTTGGAGAAATTTTAAGTTAATCTGAGGCGAAATATCTGCCTGTACTTTCTGCCATTTAAAAAACAAAAGGGAACAGATCTATTTTGAAAGTGAAACCATTATGCCAATTTGAGCCCAGAGTCTATTTTCTGCTTCATCAAAGATGACTGATTGAGTGCCATGAGCAACTTCTTCTGTTACTTCATACCCGTAATATGCTGGTAGGCAATGCATAAAAATAGCATCGGGTTTGGCAAGCCTCATAAGGCGGTCATCGATGGTGTACTCCTGAAATTCCTTGATTCGTTTCTCTTTTTCTGATTCGTCTCCCATAGAAATCCATGTGTCGGTTGCGATGACATCTGCATCTTTGGTTGAATCTTCTACCTTATCTGTGATTTCGACATCTGCTCCAAATTTCTTTGCCTCATCGACATAGTATCGTTCTGGCCAGTATTTTTTTGGAGAAACAATTTTTACATTCATTCCTGCAATCCCGCAGCCCAAGAGATACGAATGCGCCATGTTGTTGT
This sequence comes from uncultured Thermoplasmatales archaeon, assembly GCA_964385215.1. Classification (GTDB taxonomy): domain Archaea; phylum Thermoplasmatota; class E2; order DHVEG-1; family DHVEG-1; genus DAOWHD01. The sequence goes on along the minus strand of CAYLOF010000266.1, from coordinate 1,128 downwards.
TTCCATCTCCAAGATAAACAAAATTCAAACCTTTTAGAGATTCTTTGTGTTCTTTTATTGTCATAAGATCGGTTATTACCTGGCAGGGGTGCTCTTTGTCATCAAGTCCACTTATAACAGGAACAGTTGCATTTTCCGCTAGTTCTTTCATGGCCTCATTACTTTTTGCACGGTACATAATGAGGTCAACATATCGCGATAAAACCAATGCTGTGTCTTTTATTGTTTCTCCCCTGCCAAGTTGTATATCATTTGTGCTAAGAAAAATCGCATGTCCCCCAAGCTTGGTCATTCCAACTTCAAAAGAAACGCGTGTTCGGGTGCTGGATTTTTCAAAAATCATGCCCAAGGTCTTTCCTTTTAACATTTCTATGTTCTCCCCATTTTTTGATTTTTTTTTAAGCTCAATTCCAAGATCAATGATTTTTTCAAGATTGTCTTTTACATCTAACATCGAAATAAGGTAATGTTTCATGGAAAGGTGGAATGTAATTTCCTTCTTTAAAATTATCGTCTTGTTTTAGTGCGAAAGTCTATAACCACAAAACATATTTTGGAATTTGGTTAGATGGGTGTCGATATCGGTGGTTTATTCAGAAAGGAAAAAATCTCGTTTAACGATTTGCATGATAGAGTAGTTGTCATTGATGCGCATAACGTGTTGTATCAGTTTCTAGCAAGCATTAGACAGAGAGATGGAACGCCTTTAAAAGACTCTGAAGGCAGGGTAACTTCACATCTTTCAGGACTTTTCCACCGAACTGCAAATATTGTAGAAGCACGAATACGACCCGTGTATGTTTTTGATGGAGAACCACATCCGTTAAAGGCAAAAACCTTGGAAGATCGTAGGAAACGAAAGGAAAAAGCTGAAAAAGAATGGAAAGAGGCACTTAAGAAGGGCGATATTGAAAAGGCAAAAACAAAAGCACAGCAAACATCGCGAGTGACAGATGAAATAATCAAACAAAGTAAGGAACTGCTTGATATACTTGGGATACCGTATGTTCAAGCTCCTTCAGAAGGAGAGGCCCAGGCAAGTTATATGGTTAAAAAAGGCGATGCATATGCAGTAGGCTCTCAGGATTTCGATTGCCTTCTTATTGGTTCGCCTGTGCTTGTAAGAAA
>CAYLOF010000265.1:0-2984 GCA_964385215.1 uncultured Thermoplasmatales archaeon | reverse complement strand
TACAAAACCGCAAGAGTATGAGTACAAAATAAGTGAATTTTAATGTATTATGCTAATAATATTAAAATCATGTAGCCTGTATACAAACTATTAACAATTATTATCTAGTAATGGTCGATGGAACGATTCAGACCTATCATTCAAATGTACGCTTTTCCAGTGAAAATCATAATGAAATCGCCATCCTTACTAACGGAATTTATGATTTAACACTTGAACTTGAAAAAATTGACGGTAGGACATATGTTAAGATTTATCAAAAATGATAAAGGGATAATGGGATTGACCCTTTCTCAGATTGGACTTATAGTCGCCGCGGGCATTCTTATAACTGCAGTATTTTCCTTGGTATTTTTAAACAATTGGCAAAAGGAAGCAGAGCTAAAAAATATTGCAAGTAGCTTTTCTACCATGGTTAACGGCATGGATAGCAAATTTTTTGAAAACACCACAGGTTTTCATTTCCCAGAAAAAAATTATGAGTATTTTGTTAACATATCTACTGAATATATAATTGTAACATCTAAAAGTAGCACAAGCGACAGGATTTCCATCAAAGAACGTTTTCTTGTTAGGACATGGCCAAAATCTAAAGATATGTCATGGAGAAATGGAATAGAGTTACATGAATACCTAAATGCTAATTTTAACAATTCAGGAAATATTTCAGATCCGATTCAAAATGTTTCTAAAGTTAAAGATTACTTGAGCAATGAACAGGAAATTGTAAACAAGTATTTTGCATTAAATCCTCTGTATATTCACTTAAATAAAGTTGTACACCTTGACAAAATCTATGTATATTATGATTCCAATGGTGATGGTATGTGGGATAAAGATGATGAAAAACAAGATTTCATATTTATTTATCAATTTTGAGAAATATCATTGAAGGGCCCGAGCCGGGCTCGCCATTCAAAGGTTATATTTATTGTTATTTAATCTGTTACGGCCCTTAATTAATAATTTAAGTTGCTGTTGAGAATAAATAAACAAATATAATATCAATCTATTGATTTAAATATTTAGTATAAAATAAACTCGTGGGAAGGGAATTAATCTAAAAGTTAGATTTAAGACCACTAATTTAAAAAATTATTTATAATGGCCGCATAACAAAGTGGCTATCTGATAAAAATCTCCAAAAAAACCGTCGAAAATATCAATATCTTTTTGAAAAAATTTATTTTTGCGTGATTAAATCACACATTTTTGCATAACGTTTCGCGGGCATGCGACGTTGCCGAAGGCAATGTCCCCACCAGGGCTTAGCACAGTTTTCAATAACATCATCTCTTTATAGGGGAGTTCCAATTTTTGTTAAATACGCTTCAATCTCCTTTACATTACTATTTTCCAATATTTCTGACTCATTTTGAATATGGCCGTTTTTCAATACGACACCTATTTGAAAGTAAAGAACATAGACAAGTAAGTTAATCTCTCTTGCAACAAAAATAATTTCTTTATCAATTTTTTCAACTAGCTGTTGAATTTTTGTTTTATCCATCTGTGTAATACTTATACAGATATCTAATTCGTTAAGATCTCCATATTCGTTTTTAATATATGTCTCATAAATCATCATAGCTATGTCATCTGTTTTACAGTTTAATTTTAAGCCATCCTTATTCAAAATAATAGTTTTTGGATTGTCCGAATCGATTTTAGGTTCATCAATTAGATGGCTGGTTCCGAATCCTTTTGGAATTTCGAGTTCAAAGTGCTCATTCTTTTCATCAATTGGAAACACTTCCAGATTGTTTTTTATTTCTAATCATTGGAAGATATCAAAAATATTCCATGGAATATTGAGGGATATTTAATATTGGAATGCGCAAATTGTGTAGTTTGATGGAATTATTGATGAGATTAGAATTCATAATAGACCACTTAGCATTGAAGAATTTCAAATATTATATAATTTAGATGCCCCCATTTAGAAATTTTATACTTCTTCTTTTACTGTTGTAAAACAGGCACAAGTTAGGGTTCTTCCCACACCTTTTATTTGTCTAATTTTTGCAATAACATGTTTACCAATTTCAGCAAATGATATTCCTCTAATTTTGATAAAGAAATCATATTCACCTGATATTATATGAATTTCATATACACCCGATAATTTAGAGATTTCTTTTGCGATTTCCATTACTGAAGCGCCAGATTCACAGGGATTAATGGATACAAAAACGAAAACCGTGGAAGTTAGACCGATTTTTTTATAATCCGGGATCACTGTGAATGATTTTATGATTTTATTATCTATCATCTTCTGTATTCTGCTGTGGACTGTTATCCTTGGTATTTTCACATTTGACGCTATGTTTTTTGTGGAATTTCTGGAGTTTTTTTTCAATTCAGCAAGTATGCGTTCATTTTTTTCATCTAACATAATAGACAATATGTCCATTATTTTATTTATATTTTATTAAATCTGACTTTCCGTTAATGAACTGATAGAAAAGTTAATAAAATATCCTAAGATTATATAAATATATGACAACTAATAAAAAATTCTATTGGTGGTTAATTAATATGAAAAACAAAAAAATACTGATTTTTCTAATTGCAAATCTATTTATTGTATCCTTGGTAGGTATATCTGCCTATGGAACTAATATTGAGAATGAGAAAGAACTAACGGACACATCATTTTCTCTAGCAACAGATGGCTATGGAATTCAATGGGAGATGAATTATGGCAATGATCGTAGAGAGGGTGCACGATATGAAGGTCCGCAACCAATTGGTGATTGTGATGGAGATGGAGATAATGAACTCTTAATTAGTGGTCGGGATGCAGCCATACGAGTTATGGAATGGTCTGAATCACTACAAACATATGAGGAGACACATACTCTTCACAGTCCATTTTATAAAATTCTCATGTTTTTAAACCGATTTAATGAAAGTATCGAACCACCGGATGCTGGAGGTATGGCGATTGGTGATCTTACTGGTGATGGAAAAAATGAGATTGC
>CAYLOF010000264.1:0-2987 GCA_964385215.1 uncultured Thermoplasmatales archaeon | reverse complement strand
CGAACTTACCGTTTTTCACCTTACTGAAAGCATCTATGGGCTTGTACCTTCTGCAATTGCTACATTGCTTGTGCTGTATACCATCTATCACTTTGGATTTGTTAGTCATGCTTTCCCATTAAGATTAAAAATGGGTTCCAGCAATCCAAAAAAACTGTTTAAAAATGAAATTAAAAGCTGCTTCCTTGGATACCAGAACCCATAGTAAAATATCCTAATTATTATATATGTGTTTCTCTTATAGTCATACAGTGGACAGCATAAGATGGTTGTTTCCTCACAAATAATTATTCGTTTGTCTACTTTCTTGTTACTCTAATGATAACAAGAAGTAAAGAAATGCCAAAAGTATGTCCTAAATGTAAAAGTCCATACTGGGATATTCCAAGGAAAAATAGTTAATATTGTTGATTAGATCTATCTTATTCCTTTTCAAAGAAGGCTTTTTTTAATATATTCTTGAGCAGGTTTTCTTTGCCCCTTCTCTAAAAAGCTCCCCTTGTCTCTTTAGTTTCTTGTTAGCCATATTATCAGATTCTAGGACCAAAGGGAGTGCCGCAAACACCTCGTTGGTCAATTATTTTTTATTATTTTTTACCTTGACTATGCCATATTCCATGGCTAGTTTGCCGACTGCCACTGTCACAAATGCTTGTTTGCTAGGAAATAGTCCTTTATTAACTAATTTCCCGATCTCTTTATCCAATTCATCTAGGATACGGTATTGTGGTTTGGACATTTCTTATTCATAATCTATATAACTTTTTAGTTTAAATAGTTTTCCCAATTTTGTAGTATATTTGTAGTATATTTGAAGTAATTTAATTGTCATATTTTAAACAGAAATCTTTAAGTAGTATTCATATGATTTATAATATTATAATTCATATGAATATTGGGTATACGTTATGAAGCCGAAAAGAAGAGTCCAAAAAACACCAAAAGGTCAGTGGATCATAACCTTACCAAAAGATTGGGAGTCAATTTTAAAACTAAGACCTGGAACAACGTTTGAATGGGATTACCAAGACCCAAAAACACTAATTCTTAGGAGAGTATAAAATGCCAGAATATGACGGATATTGTAAAATATGTGGTGAGCCAATTCATAAATGTTATTTAACGCAAGGAAAGGATGGAAAGTATTATTGTGCTAAATGTCTTGTTGATACTAACAAGAATATTAAGTATGAAAAGATTTTAAAAAAACGTAAATATGAACTAAAAGAACAGTTAAAAGAGATAGAAATTGAATTAGAAGAGGATGTAACAATAGATGTTATGTACGGCTAATAAAATTCGTTTAATAATTTGTTGTTTAGACTCTTCAACACTCCTTTTATACAATTTTTCCCTTTCATATAATTCATATAAGTACTTTCTTTTATTGCTGGCTTAGATCTTTCACATTCCAAGTCACTAGCAAAAATTTCACAGATTCTTGATTTATCTGCCATCTCATCTGCGTCTTCTGAAAAAAACTTGTTTTCTTTGTTTTTTCTTTCTTTTTTATGATAAGGACAATTGCAATCGACCCCGAAATGCAATGGTAGTTCCTCCGTTTGCAATACTCCTAAATCAGAAGGGTTGAAAAAAAGTACGCTATCCATCACTCTTGGAGGCATTTCCTTTTTTTCTTTATCGTATAGGTAAAATGGCGGGTTATTAACTCTTTCTGAAGTTATATCTGCACCAAAATACATCATCAAATGTGGTGCCGAGGCATTTGTTCCATGTAATTTCCTTGTAAGATGTGCAACTTTCACTAAAATATCCTTATCAAGATTTCTTACAAAATTTTGAAGTTTATTAAAGTTAGTTCGAGACGTAATTCCAAATCCTCTATAATCCACACCGATTTTGTTTATACCCATACTAACTATTGAGCTTAATTTTTCTTTAAATTTTCGAGAATCAGATCGTATATATGGTATGTAATCAAGTTTATCTCCATTCGGATGAGATTCTATTAGTTTTTCTGCATATCTTATTTTATTTCTAAATAGAGTTGTATTTTCATTAAAATCAGGTATTGCTATAATGTCGGCTTTAGAAAAAATACCTAGATTGATTAAAGTCGTAACCTTACTTTCACCATCTTTATCATATCTTAAATTATCAACCACGGGAAAATATTCTACAATCTTATTTTGTCTAAAAGTAGAAGTCAGTGATTTAAGATAATCTGCCTTTGATCCTAAATTGTCTTCGATGTCCTTCATTGCATTTTCATTTGCTATTTTATTTGAAATCTCAACCCATGAAGTTGGAATCTCTTTTCTTTTACACTCTTTGTCTTTATAAAAAGTATTGCACCAAGAATTTGGCGATGCTCTTTTTGGGGTAACGACTGTAGTTTTTTTGGTTCTAATATTGACAATTTTTGTCCCAGTAACTTCATCTTTATCTTCTATGTGAATATTTTCTATGAACATTCAAATCACTCCATTCATGTTTCAACAAACAAGAGTGTATTTATCCACCCCCTCACACTTATTTGTTGTCTATAAAATATTAGGCAGATATTGTATTTAAATCTATCCTTAGAGTATTTAAAGAGATGATACTACAAAAATATAGGAATTTTGTAGTATTGCACAATCTAAATAATTCACTTTTTTAGAACACCAAGTATTAAATTAGAAATTTACCATATCGTACTTTGAAAAAATGGATGTTGAGTTGAAAGAAACAGAGTATAAAGAGATGGCTCCAAAAATTGTTCAAGATTTGATAGAGCGATTTAAACGAAACCTATCTTCATACAAAAGTAAAGGGTATAATGAGACTCAGTTAAGAGAAGAATTTATAAATCCTTTTTTTGAGACACTTGGATGGGATGTTTACAATAAAAATGGTGCAGCACCACAATATCGAGATGTTATTCATGAAGATTCAATAAAATCTGGAGGAGGTACAAAAGCACCAGATTACTGTTTCACATTGGCTGGCAGACGAATGTTTTTTGTAGAGGTAAAAAAACCATT
>CAYLOF010000263.1:0-2992 GCA_964385215.1 uncultured Thermoplasmatales archaeon | reverse complement strand
ACTATAAGAGATGCCATGACCACTGTTTTAACTCCATCAGTTAGATAAAACATTGCTAGGTTTCTGCCCGAGTATTCTACAAGTAGCCCACCAGCAATCTCTGTTTCTGCTTCAGGTGAATCAAATGGTACTTTTGACAGTTCCGCAGGAGTCACGATTATAAGTGCAAGTAGCAGTATCATAAAACCGATGAGCCCTATTGGGCCTGCAGTGTTCCATACTGGTGCAGATATGATAGAGGATAGTGCGAATACGTTGACAACACCATCAAGGCTCAGCTTCCATGCAATGCTTATTATTATTATTGCTAACGGAAATTCGTAGGCAATCATTGTTGCCATTTCTCTTTGTGCACCGACAGTTGCGTAAGGTGAACCAGATGCAAAACCCCCTATTACCATTGCAAGAGAAGGAATAATTAGAAGATATATAATTAGAATTAGATCGCCCATGTTTGAGAGTAATGGTGGAAATCCGCCAAGAGGCATGTAAAGAAGAATTGATATTGCAGCAACAAGTCCTACCAGTGGAGCTAGATTAAAGATCCAAGGAATTGCATTTTCAGGAACAATGTTTTCTTTAGTGAGCAACTTTGCAACATCTAGGAACGGCTGTCTTAGAGGAGGCCCTATTCTGCCCTGCATATGAGCAGCTAGCTTACGATCAATACCTTTGTAAACTAGCCCAAAGAATATGCCGAATAACGCCAGTCCGATCGTACCAATTATCGTAATTAATGCTGTTTGAGATATATTTATCAAATCCATTTACATCAACCCTACAAGTAAGAAAAGAACTGCCATCATCACAACAAACCATAGAACATAGTCGCTAACGTTTCCGGTATGCATTTTATGTAGAATGTCAAAAACCCATTTCAGCGATTCTGTGAAACCCCAATAGACGTTGCTGCCCTTTACATGCATTTTTTCCTTTTCATATTCGGGATTTCCTGAAAGAAATGATTCTACCTGTTCGGTTCCTTTTTTATATTCCTTGTTGCCAAAGCCCCTGAAAATATATGCAACGAGAAATGCCACTATTGCTACAACTATCCATACGACAGGATTCCAAAAACCACTACCTGTTTGAAACGTTTCTAACAATGTTTCTAACATAGACATTTTAGATGCCTCCTGTGAATGTAGGAATCACTTCTCTTATGTAATCGCCATAACTGATAAGTGCGTTAACCGCAGGTTCTACGATACTGTTAATTACAAGTTCTGGGAAAAGACTGAATACTATTATGATTGATGCGATAATCCCCATTGCTATCAGCATGCTTTTTGGCACTTCTTTCACATCTTTGAATTTTGGTAATGCTGGTCCCAAGAATACAGAGTGAAATACTTTTACAAATATAGCAAGAAGCATTATACTTGACAGAATGGCAACAATTGATAATATTGGATTAAGCTGGAAAGTTGATTCATAAATAAGCAGTTTGGATGCGAATCCGTTCATTGGGGGTATACCTGACACAGCAAGGAGTCCTATAATAAAAAATACAGTTGTATATTTCATGTTTCGTGCAAGCCCTCCCAGTTTATCCAGCGATGTTTCCCTAGTTGCATAATACACGGCTCCTGCAACAAGGAACAGTAGCCCAACGTCTAATGCATCATTCATTATATGAAAAACACCTCCGCTCATCGCGCTTGATCCGATTGCAGCCATCATTTCAGTATTTCCTAAGACTGTAAGCCCTGCACCTACACCAAGAAACATATAGCCTATTTCTGCCACTGCGCTAAATGCTATCAGTCGTTTGAAATCAGATTGTATCAAGGCCATAGCAACGCCAAGCAGCATTGTGATAAGTCCCAGCAATACTAGGATCCATCCAATGGAGACAGGCGTAAGGTTTATAGTATTGCCATAGAGCGTAAAGCACACTCTGAAAACGCCGTAGAGGCTTGCCTGCGTTGCACCGATAAGTATAATGGTTACAGGAACGGGTGCTCTTCCATATGCGTCTGGAAGCCACATGTGCATGGGCACGATACCTGCTTTCATTGCAAGTGCGGCAATGAGTAAAACAAGTGCGATCTTATCTAAAAATGAGAATTGTATTACACTTGCAAGTGTTGCTATATTCAAGGCATTGTATTGCCCATAAAGCAAGGCTATTGCAAATAAAATAAAGAGGGCACCCATGGTACTTATTACGATATATTTGAAACCTGCTTCCACTGCTTTTCCTTTGTTGGTCCAAAATGCTATTAGTGCACAGGAAGCAATGGATGTTATTTCCAGAAATACAAAGAAATTGAACATATCTCCTGTAAGCATCATGCCAAACATACCAGCAGTCATCAGAAGAAGCAAAGTGTAGTATTTGTCAAGCCCAGTATTTTCTTTGATAAATGCCCATGAATAGATTACTGAAACTAGTGCCAATATGGTTCCTATGATAGCCATGAATGCACTCATTGCATCTACTTCAAATAGAATTCTTACAATCGGAAGTGCTAAATCTTGTGAACCAAAGACATAGGTATGAACATTACCTGAAAAGACATCAGAGGCAAGCAAGAATACAATTGATGCGGTTAAACCAAGTGTTAGTATAACAAATATGTTTCTCGCTTTGTCGTTAAGTCTGCTAACAAGAGGTGTTAGAAATGCACCGAGCAAGGGGATGGCAACGATTAACGCGGGGGAATGCTGCAGAAGAAAATCGATTACGTTCATTCTTCCTCACCTCCTATTTTTCTAACATCTAACGTACCATAATGTCTATAGATGTGAATAATAAGTGACAGCATCAAAGCAAGGACTGCAACACCAATAACAATACTTGTTAGTGTTAGTGCTTGGGGAACTGGAAAAGCCATTCCCTCTGGAACGATTGTTCCTGTAGGAAGACTTGTAAAGATAGGTGCGACGCTACCTTCTCGATATCCTAGTGTGATTAGGAATAGATTGACACCACTTTCAATAAGAGTGATGCCGATAACCATTTTAATTAAATTTCTTCTGAAGATGA
>CAYLOF010000262.1:0-2996 GCA_964385215.1 uncultured Thermoplasmatales archaeon | reverse complement strand
GAACACCCAGAAACCAGATATTATGTAATCAATACTAAAACCGAGAACGTTTTTGAAAAAAACATGTATGATGATGGTGGAGACCATCATTACCAATACTCCGCCCCAGAGTATTACGCTTTTATCCTTGTTTGTATCTGGTTGGTTTTTTTTATCATGCTTTTTTGACTGGTTCATGTTTTAATCAAGATTTGGATATGTATATTAAAATATTTGGAGGATTGGTTTATGATAATAGATGTAGTAAGATTGGTGTCAAAAAATAGGATGACGCTGACAAGACAGATACGCCAGATGATGGACCTTGAAGTAGGTGATGTATTGGCTTTTGTGGATTTTGAAGACCATGTAGGAGTGATTAAGGTCAATGAAGAAAATCTTTTAAAAGATATTCATTATAGTGTTGATGTAAATTAGTCTAAAAGGAGAAGACCTTATTATTTTTCTGCAAAACTGTGTAATAATGCTATGAATAATGAACTATGAATATTTTTCAAATTAAATTTTTTATTCATTTTAAACTCGTGGCTATTTTTCCAAAATCGGCAATTCGTGATTGTGCCAAAGCAACAATCAATATTAATGAGAAGATGTAACCTTGAATTACATAACCAGGATTTGGAAAATATTTTGTTAAAAAGTCTTTCGCAGGTATGTGATTTGTTTCCCGCTTATTCCTTGTTGAAAAAATGCAGATATACTTTTTTCGAATTCTATCATATCTAACATCCAGATGAGATACTGCATTCCTTAATTTTTTATCAATCAGATTTGTAATAAACAAATACTCAGTATTATCATTAAATGACTCTTCAAATTCTTCAATTTTTGGTCCAAGATATCTCTGATAAATATTTTTAGCATCGAAATCTTGATTTAGTGAGACTTTTCTTAAACATGTAATAACAGGTAATATTTTTCCAACTAATTCAATTCCATTTTGATATACTGTTATTGAATTTTGTGCAACCTGATAATCATCCCCTGGATTTTTACCAGTTGGTAGGCTATTTCTCCATGTGTTTAATGATTCATACCATGTGTATAAATGCTTTACAATTTCTGATTCATTTACGTCAGGAAATCCATCAATAAAATAACCAAGTATTTCAATTGATTTTTCAGAATTATTTTTTATTGCATTAAAATACAGTTGTAATAGCAATGATATTGTTTTATGAACATTGTCTTTACCAATTTGTCTTTTATCTTTTAACCAATCTAAAAAAATCTGGATAAAGTATGAATTTAAGTCTATTTTCTCCTTTAATAATGCATGCATTTTTGGTTTGTCACCAAATATGCCCTTTTTTGTTAAGTCATCCATTTCTTCAAGAAATTTTTTTATATCATCTCGTATATTTGATACCCCCATTATAGATATGATTAATATCTGATATAAAGTTGCATCATTAACAGTTAACATTTAGGAAAGATAATTAGTGGCATATCTCTGTTATCAATACTTCGAGCCATAATTTCATTGAATTCTTCTTCTGATATGTACCCTTTCCCTAATTTATTCTATTGTTTAATGTACCACATCAAACATGTTTTTCCTGATGACATCAATTCTGTATAGTTTTGTATTTTAAAAAATGAATACTTTCATTCTACATCCCGAAGCCAATCATTTCTTTTTAAAAATGTTTAAGTAAGGCTTTTTCTTATTCATATTAAATGGAGGCTTGTACGCATTTTCGTTGGAATGAAAAGCATTTCAAACCTATTAAGAATATAAAACTAAATGAAAACCGAACCTATTGTGTCACATTAAGCCTTGTCTATGAAAAGGATGATAAAGGTAAAATTATAGATAAGCCAATTTTATCATTAAAGCGATGGCGTAGAAGAAGGGATGAAAATAACAATCTTTATTTTCAACCATCTCGTGGTTTTAATATTAGGAATGAAGAACAATTTTCAGGTATACGAGGGGCTTTAAGTCAATATGATGGTAAAATAGAGGAGTGGAAATCAGGAACCACAAAACCACCAATTAAACCTGAATTTTATAATCTGGTTGTCCAATCCTTGAAAGAAGACCCAAAAACAGTGTTAAAACTCCTAAATGAAATTGAAAAATATGTTGGAAAAAAGGATAAGGATGATATTGATTTTATCAATGCCCTAAAAATTGTTAACTCAATAGATAAAGAATTATTAACAATTTTTTCAAAACTAACAGAACAAACCCCTGAATCTCTAAAAGAAATGAACAATCTTCTCGATAGTCTTTCTCTAACTCAAATAAATGCTTTCACAAAATGGGTTCAAATACGATTAGATGCATTGGAAATATTTCACAAGTTGATTGTTAATAAAAAAACATATGAAATCAAAGGTAAATTGGAATCAATGCACTTATTTTTAGAGGATAATAGTTGGATACTTGGAGAAGAATATGAATTATATACATCAAATAAAACATTGAAAACAAATATTGCAAAAAAAATGGGAAAGAAACTTAATATAAAACACGGTAGCAAAAGACCAGATTTCGCATTAGTTAATCTTTTGGATAAAACCCTTATGATAATCGAAATTAAAAAACCAGGTTATTCATTAAAATTGAATGATGTAACACAACTAATGATTTACAAATCTGTGTCAAAGAAATATATGCCCTTTTCGTCCTTTAAAGCATTTCTTATTGGAGGCGAAATGAGTGAGGATTTGCAGGAAAATAAGGATGGATTTCGAGATGTTCATATTAAAACTTATACTCAAATCATCTCAAATACAAAAAATCGATACAAAGAAATTTATGATGTATACAAAAAAAAGAAAATAGGCTCATCGGCAGATACTTAAATGGAAAGATAGGATAAGGAGAGATATATAACCCCTATCCTTTTTACCAGCAAATTGCAGTTCCTTTCAGGAATGGAACTTTTACAGGAGAAACACATGGTTTTTTGCCATTAAACTGGTGTTCAAATCCCTTCCCCTGCACTATTTTAATGGCAAAATAATTAAGAAGACGCTATAAGGTG
>CAYLOF010000261.1:0-3008 GCA_964385215.1 uncultured Thermoplasmatales archaeon | reverse complement strand
TGACCGGGCGAGTCTTACGACAGCTGGTATGGAAACCGATGTCGTCAATGATATTATCAGCAATCCAGACATAGTTGAGAATGGGTTGCACATCAGTAAACGGGAGAAACACGTGAAATCAGGGACGATTGACCTTTTTGGATATGGCAAAAATCATGCCCCAGTGGTTATAGAGGTGAAGCATAGTCTGGCGAATATCAGTGCTGTTCATAAGTTGCGTATGTATGTGAATGATGTGAAAAGAGATGTTGATGAAGCGGAGGTACGTGGTATTTTGTGTGCTCCTCGTGTTCCTGATATGGTGAAGAAGCTGCTGGCGGATTATGGTCTTGAATGGCAGGAGGTTGAACGGCGTGTTGTGTTGCCTGATGACTGGCAGAGGACTTTGAAGGATTTTTAAAGAGATGTTTATTATAATATTACAAATCTGGAAAAAGAGGGAGAGATATGCAGAAGGATGAAATTATACAGTTGCACATGTTTTTACTTCAACTGAGAACACAGCTGGAGAATATGGAGGAAAAGGATAACTCGCAGGCGTTTTTATCCTATGATGAAATGAACCTTTTTCCACAGCAAGTCCATAGAACCAAAGATGAACATGAATTGGCAGTTTTTGAGCTTAGTAAGGGAATCGCAGACTTGCTACAAGAGAACAATCGTTCTACATTTCAAAATACATATGATAGTTTAGAGAGAATGTGCGATAGGCTTAGAACGAGAAAAGATAAGAAATCAAATCAGGATGAATCAGAAGAGAGTAAGAACGGGTAGAAACGAATGGATAGAATTGCAAATATAAAGAAAATCAAGTGGCTGTGCACCCTTATTGTTCTTGTTATATTGGAGGTTTGTGCACTCTGGTGTATTGATATTTCTGTTTCTGCTATGCTCAATAACAACATAGTGACAAACGGTTTTGTTTCACATAACCCTGTTATTACATATCATCTTGGTTTATTGCTTTCATTTGTTGCTTTAATGCTGATTTGTTTTATTTGTGTCTATCACATTATGGGCGATAGTAAAAGGTAGATTTGTATGTTATCCTACCTATTTGATGGAAGTTTTTAGAGAGAAAAAGAGTTATAAATCATTAAGTATTTTGAATTTGTAGATTTGGAGGGATAAAAAATGACAAGATACGTATGCATAGGATGTGGATATGAAAGTGACGATGACATAATAGAAAGCAAAATTTGTCCATATTGTGGGGAACAAATGATAGAAGATGAAATAAGATATTGTTCAAAATGTAACCAACCACTATTGCCCCATGAAGAAGACATTTGCGATATGTGTAGAGAGTCTACAATTGTATCGGATTCCATTTAATGTCAAATGAATAAGGGGAGATAATGCCTTAGAAGGTACTTTTTACTCTTTTACTCCTATGTTTCTAGGGTACAAACAGGGGTTGTAGGCATTATTGATATGGAGAACTACAGAAGAAACAACAGTAAAAAATGGTATAAACCATTGGTCAGTAATTATGTCATATTGAAAAATTTAAGCAAAATGTTTAAATATTACCTCGATATATAAATGTTAGTATGCGATACTCCTAAGTTAGATTAAACATCCGCTAGAAGCTGGTATTTGACTTCATAGTTACGAGATGTCGTAGTCCCCTTTTTGGTATATTCAGATTTCAGAAAATATAAATACCAAATGTAGCTTCAGAGATATTATGGTAACAGTTATAACATCACCTAAAATACACAAGAACTTTCCACCCACTATAATTTCCATGGTTGCCTCACGATTGGAAAGGGTATTGTATGACCGTGGAGTCAAAGCAAAAAGAAAGTGGTTAGAAAATATTAATGTAGGTGACATTAGGTATGCCGTGTCTTGTCACAAGTTAGGTGATAATGAAGTTGAAATTACTCAAATCCGTACACTTAAAAAGCCAAAATATTCAAAGAGTATGAAGAAAGAAAAAAGATTAAAAAAATAAAAGGTGAGATGTAAAAAATGAACGAATGGAAAAAGGCAACAATAGATATTGACTCTGTTGATTGGAATGGAAATCCAACCACTATTTATGATGTGCCAGTAGAACGCAATACCAAAACAAAAAAAATTAGAGTCGATCCTAAAGCTGTTACAAAAGCAGAATTTAAAGGTATTGCTAATGAGGTCGGTATCCAAGATAGAGATGTAATGTTATTCCTTTTACTTTATGCTAAACCAGGACCCTTTCAGAGGGGTTATCTGTGCCAAAAATACAAGATTAATAAAATGCTTTTTTATCAGTGGAAAGATCTTGAAAAAATTGGTTTAGGTAATGTCATTCCAAGAGATGAATTTGAAGCGAAAAATAGAGGACCCGTACCAAAAAACCTCTGGAATGACTTAAAGAGATTAAAGGAAATGCAGTTATTGAAGGTAGATGGTGGCGAAAAAGAAAAAAAAGCAGTTACAGCAGAATTGACTGACAAAGGAGTGGATATTGCACGTAAATTATGGAAGCGGGTAGCAGATCCTTATTTGGGGATCACCACTAGTGTAAAAAACCAATTATTTCCTATGAATCCAGAAATGATAAAAGAAATGGTGCATGCAGAATATCCTGAATTTAAGAGTAAATATAAGTATGCAGATAAAGAGGAAACTCTAAAAATTTAATTCCATTTCTCTTTATTCTTCTTATTTTTTAATAAATATTGTTTTCTCTCGAAGGGGATAAGGAGAGATAATGCCTTAAAACCTTTGATATGCACGTTCACCTATTGACGATTGCAACAAGAAGGCAGACGAACGAATAATAATTGTGAGGAAACAACCATCTTATTCTGCCTACCACGAGATTATAACGGAAACACATATATAATAATTAGTATATTTTACTATAGGGTTCTGGTATCCAAGAAAGCAGCTTTTAATTTCATTTTTAAACAGTTTTTTTGGATTGCTGGAACCCGTTTTAAAACGTAATGGGAGAACATGGCTAACAAATCCAAAGTCATAGACGGTGTACAACACAAACAGTGCAGTAGATGCAG
>CAYLOF010000260.1:0-3011 GCA_964385215.1 uncultured Thermoplasmatales archaeon | reverse complement strand
TCATCTTTTCAATCGTTGCACTTCTTGCTTTGATTGTTGATAAAGATGCATAAGTCCCCTCTCTTTCCTTATCTCCCTTTATATCACGTGTTTTAAGAACCTCGTGATTGATATTTACATCTAAGCTTTTTGTAGAAGTTGGGCTATAATAATATGTGTAAACATTATCTGTCTTTATTTCACCCTCTGTAGCGCTCCCTTCTATACACAGTCTAATCATGAGGTTTCCATCTACAATGATTTTTTTAGAAACATCCTTGGCCCATTGAGTTCCTGTATTTTCCCCAGATGGTTCTATGCTATAGCTCATAGAAAAAGCAGCGACTTGTTCTGCATGAACAGTCTCAAATTCCGTAGAGCCAGGTTTGAGTTTAATAACAGCATTGGACATCCCATTTCCAAGTAGCTCACCTTGTTGACATATGCCATAGATAATATACTCGCCCTCGATAATTTGGTAGTAATCAAAATCTATAATTTGTCCAGAGATAGGTTCATAGAAATAATGAGTATCTTTAACAGACAGATGATCTTCATAATCTGTTGGGGTGGTTTCAGAATCACTATACAAAACATAATAGGTCTCTTCACCGGTTACCTCTTTTGGAATGAGAAACACTAAACTACATACTTTGATATTAGAAGAACCATCAGAAGATTCTAAATCGTAAATTTGTGAGTCTATTTCTGTTAAATCAGATCCATCACCATAAGCAACACGAACAGAATGTACGGTTTCATTTTTAGCCCAACACGGGCTATCAAAATCTACACGCACATCTATTGGCTGGAATTTTGCTTCTTCTAAGTTTGTATCTATTGGAATGGTTAATTCTTGCTTAAATGACAGGTTTTCAATATCAGTTGGTATAATATTTTCGTAGGATACTGCATTGATGTTAAAAGAAGTGAGAATAAGCATAGATAAAATTAAGCACAGTAAAAGCCGTTTCAAGGCAGATTTCATATTATATGATAACTTTTATTATAATATAAATATTTTTACATTGATTCTTTGATTTTAGTCGATATGCCGTGCCATTTCATAACGAAAGCCATTTATTCAAAATGATGATGCATAACACATTATTTACAATGCAACTATAAAAAAAACCACAATGATCAATATGATCCATCCAAAAATTATTACAACAGGCATGGAGAAAAAGGATGAACGACAGCGATATAGGAAAAAAAGTTGAAAAGATTATACTGAAAAAGAAATTTGAAGATATCGCCGTTAAAGTGGAAAATAAAGTAGTTTACTTGAATGGAAAGGTAAACTCATATGATGATTTTTTAGAACTAGGTCTGTTGATTGGAGAGAAAAAAAACGTCGAAGGAGTGGTCAACAATCTTAAATATCCTAATAAGAAAAGAAAAGAAAAAAAGAAGGGCGCTGCATCTGAAATAGGAAAGGCAGATGTTGTAATAGTTGGAGGAGGGGTCATTGGCTCTTCAATTGCCAGAGAGTTGTCAAAATACAATTTAAGCGTGATTCTTGTTGAAAAAGCAAGCGATGTTGCCTGTGGAACTACAAAGGCAAACAATGCCATGGTTCATACCGGCATTGGAGAAGACATGGGAACCCTTAAGCAAAAGCTTTGTGTAAAAGGACAGCAGATGTTTGAAAAAATTCCTGATGAGCTTAATGTACCTTACAAACAAAATGGGATGTGGATAATAACTACAAAAGATTCCTTGGCAAAAATGAAGCTCCCTTCATTTATCTCGGATTTTATCTCAAAAAGAATCATTCCCATGATTGTTTTGCGAAGAGGGAAAAAACTAGGCATACCAATGAAACTTGTGAAAAGAAAGGAACTGCTGAAAAGAGAACCAAACATAACCAAAAAAACATTAGTTGGAGTATATTCTCCAACATACGGAATTACTTGTCCTTACCTTTTTACCATTGCTCTTGCAAAAAATGCCATTGAAAATGGAGTTGAGATAATGTTAAACACTGAGGTTGTAAATATTATAACCAAGGAAAACAAAGTAAAGTCAGTTGTCACTACAAAGGGCATTATAGAAGCAAACTTTGTCATCAATGCTGCTGGCCTATACACAGATGAAATAGCTGACATGGCAGGAGCAAGAGAATACACAATCCACCCTAAAAAAGGAGCAACTTTAATTTTTGATAAAAAGACAAACGAATACATAAATCATTCCATGTCTATGCTTCGATTTCCAAGGGAGAAACATTACAAGGGAGGAGGAGCGATGACTACGATGGACGGCAACATTCAATGGGGTCCAACTATCTCAGAAACTCCGGACAAAGAAGACACAACAGTTACCGCAGAGGATATCGAAAAGATATTTGAGTCTTACTCACCACTTTTAGAAAATTTTCCAGAAAAATCGGTTATCACTTATTTCTCCGGATCGCGAGCATGCACTTTTACAGAAGATTTCATTATAAAATCATCAAAAAAAATTAAGGGATTCATCCATGTTGCAGGTATACAATCGCCAGGTCTGACTGCTGCTCCTGCCATTGCAGAAATGACTATTGACATTTTGAAAAATGAAGGTTTAAAGTTGGAAGTAAAAAATGACTTCAATCCTTATAACAAGAAAAAAATCGTTACCAGGGAATTAAGCAACGAAGAAAAAAAGAAACTAATCAAAGAAAACCCACAATATGGGGAAATCGTTTGCAGATGTGAACAAATCACCAAAGGCGAGGTTGTTGATGCGATCCATTCTAAAATACCAGCACTAAGTATAGATGCCATAAAAAGAAGGACAAGAGCAGGAATGGGACGATGCCAGGGAGGCTTCTGTCTTCCAAATATCATTAAAATACTCGCACAAGAAACAGACATACCAATTGATAAGATTTTGAAAGATGAAGAGGGCTCCGATCTATTTGTTGGAAAGGCAAAATGCCTACTTAAGGGTAGATATGATGAAAACTGATGTTGCAGTCATTGGAGGAGGACCAGCAGGCCTTGCCGCAGCTCTGAAAGCAGCAGAAAAAGCAGATGTAATGTTGCTAG
>CAYLOF010000259.1:0-3035 GCA_964385215.1 uncultured Thermoplasmatales archaeon | reverse complement strand
GATAAATGAAAACCTTCCAAATTATTTATAAATACCTTGCATATACGGTTGGTTGGAGGCTTAAGATGAAAACTACATTTAGTATTATTAAAGCAGATGTTGGAGGATGGCCCGGGCATGCGCTGGTACATCCAGAACTTGAAAAAATAGCACATAAAAAACTTGTAGATGCGAGAAAATCCAATTTATTAAAGGATTTCCATGTGACACACTGTGGAGATGATCTTGAACTTATCATGACTCATACTAACGGCGCTGATAGTAAGGAGATTCATAGTCTTGCATGGGATACTTTTTTAGAGGCAACAGAAAAGGCACGTGATCTTGGCTTATATGCAGCAGGTCAAGATTTACTTTCAGATGCGTTTTCAGGTAATGTGCGAGGTATGGGCCCTGGGATAGCTGAGATGGAGTTTACAGAGAGAAAAGCTGAACCTATTGTTGCTTTTATGATGGATAAAACTGAGCCAGGGGCATTTAATTTTCCATTTTTCAAGATTTTTGCAGATCCATTTAACACTGCAGGTTTAGTTATTGATCCATCTATCCATGATGGCTTTATTTTTGAAGTATGGGATATTCAAGAACATGAAAATGTGTTTATTAAAACTCCTGAGGAAATGTACGACCTTCTTGCTCTTATAGGGGCAAAATCTCGTTTTGTCATAAAGCGAGTATTTCCTAAGAAAAGTTCTAAATTGCCTTCAGATGAGCCGGTCGCTGTTATATCAACTGAAAAACTTTACCAGATAGCAGGAGAGTATGTTGGCAAGGATGATCCTGCAGGTTTCGTGAGGGCACAATCGGGGCTACCTGCTTTGGGGGAACTCCTTGAGGCTTTTTCTTTAGGTCACTTGGTATCCGGTTGGATGCGAGGAAGCCATAATGGTCCTCTTATGCCAGTATCTGTAAAAGATGCTCAGTGCACAAGGTTTGATGGCCCTCCTCGTGTTGTCGCACTTGGCTTTCAACTTAGAAAAGGAAAATTAACAGAACCAGTAGATTTGTTTGACGATCCCGCTTTTGATATTACGCGGAGAAGAGCACAGGATGTTATGGACTATATGAGAAGACACGGTCCATTTGAACCACACCGTCTTCCTATGGCGGATATGGAGTATACAACACTTCCAAAAGTCATGAAGAAATTAGGATCAAGGTTCAAAAAGACAAAATAATGGGAAAACTTCCATGCTGGCATCCTGTAGGTTTATATATTATAATCCTTAAGGTTTATAGGTTTATTTAGTTTCTATAATAACTTATCTACCACCTCCCCATATTTTCTCAAATGGTCCTTATCTCCAGATGCTTTGTATTGATTTTTAATCTGATTGATATTTTTAGAAAAAATCTCATACTGTTCTACTAACTCATCTATAGATAAGTTTGGAGCCGGGACTTCTATCTCTGTTTCAATAATCTCGCCATCTAAGGTTTCGATGGTCTCTGTATACGTTCTCTCTGTGTTGTTGCCGTTAATAAGCAATTGACAAAACGGACTGTTAAGAGCTTTATCCATACGACTCATTTTTTCTTCCATTTGTTGCATTTGCCTTTTCAAGGAATCAATCTCGGTTTTTTGTTTTCTTTTCAATATCTTGTTATTTTTCTGTAATCGTTCATAAGTCGGTGGTTTCTCGGTGTCGCTATTTTTCAACATCCACTGCCTCAATTCCTCGTAACTGTTATGGTCATATTGCCTAATCATATCCGAACCTTTGGCCCAACCGTATTTGGTACAGCAATGGGTGTCCGGAAGACCTGCAGACCTATCTAGTGTGATTCTCGTGTGGCGAAACATATGTGGTGTAATATTTTTCTTGATACCTGCGGTTTTAGCAATTACCCTCAGCTTATATCTTATAGTATGGGTTCCCATCCGCTTCAAAAAATATCGTTCGTCATGTGTCAGATTCACCCACAATGGTTTGTTTGGTTGGCTGGCAAACTGATGTTCCCGTGTCCACTGTATTAAATTCTCAGGATATTCAGTTAATGGTACCCACCGGGACTGTGTTTTCGACTCTGGGAGATATATTTCTACTAATTCTTCGGTTTCTTTGACATGAGAAATATTCATGGCACAAATCTCGGAAACTCTGGCACCCGAAAGGTATAAAGTCTCCACGATAGCTCTTTCCTCGATATTTGTACAAGCATTTAGCATATCTTGGTAATTTTCTTCTGAGACTATCTTGTCTTTTACATTTTTGGATTGGCTTTCCTTCTCGATTTGCTGTCTAGTTCTG
Organism: uncultured Thermoplasmatales archaeon; assembly: GCA_964385215.1. Taxonomy (GTDB): domain Archaea; phylum Thermoplasmatota; class E2; order DHVEG-1; family DHVEG-1; genus DAOWHD01. The sequence goes on along the minus strand of CAYLOF010000259.1, from coordinate 783 downwards.
AACTCAAACCATGATACACAATGGGGTAGATCATCCTTTTTATTCAAATCGTATAGCCATCGGTAAAATTTCCTAAGAATTACTTTCACTGTTTCCTGAGATTTAACACTCAAGTTGCAATTCTTGAAAAAGGTTTTAACATCTTTTTTCGTTACTTTTCGCAAATGTTTCTTGACATCATAGGCGAAAATCGTTAGCAATGTCTTTTTATTATGGAGTGTTGTATCTGCCTGTCCATTTATTTTGTTTTCTTCTACGAAATCGATAATCAGTTGTTGGTTTTGTTTGGATAGTTCTTTGAATTTTGATTTCTTACGCCCCATTTTTATCTACCATTTTAATTAAATTGTACCAATAGAAGTATTCTATGGAACAAAAAAGGAGGAGGGGATTAGGGTGTCTCCTCCTTCTTGTATTTAAAACTTGGACAAACACGAATACACCAGTACCATGAACGATTACAAGATTGCGGATGAATCAGAGTTGCATGATCTGTTGGGTTGTCTCCCCAGGTTTGACCCATATTAGGATATTGACGACAATAAACCCCTGTTTTATCTGAATCTAGATGTACACAACACTTGCATATAGGATTATTTTCAAGATAATTATAACACAGTTTTTCTCCTAATTCTCCCTTTGAAAATTTCACAAATTCTTCTACCTTATTTGAAATTCCTTCGATAAAAAGCCCTAAGTCATCATCTAATTCCCTAACTAGGAGGCCGTAAAATCCTAAACTCCCAGTTTTTTTAGGCACCATCCCACTACTCATCCATTTTT
>CAYLOF010000258.1:0-3049 GCA_964385215.1 uncultured Thermoplasmatales archaeon | reverse complement strand
CCCTCACGATTCGCTGCAATACCCCCGCATAGTGGGTTAAAAGCAGGCATTACCAATATTCTCACATCATTTGAATCCGGATATTTTTCTTTCAGTTTATTTTTTACAAGATTCCCCTTAAGCCAACAAGGTTCAAACATCTTATATCCAAGTCTATCAGTAAGCATTATTGTAGGATGCGTATGACCAATTATAATTTGTTCACATTTCATGACCTCATCACTTGGCCACCTGTGGCCGTGCACAAAACCAACATTCTCAAAAACTACTCCATCAGAAGGATGAATGATTGTACCATCCGGAGATATTTTTCTTATATTCCCGTCATGGTTGCCTGGTACTATATGAACGGTTCCATACGATTGTATTGTTTCAAGAAGATTTTTCACATCTCTTCTCTCCTGTATCGTAGAGGATGGTATATTGTGTTTTATATCGCCCAGTAATACTATTTCCCGTGGCCGGTACTTCTCACAAAGTGAAAGTAGATGATTGGTCATATTGCTCGTCTGTGAGGAAGTGTTTAGGCCATATTCCCTCAATTCAGTTTCTATTCCGATGTGCAGATCTGCAATGATGAGTATTTTTTCACTGTCAATAAACAAGGCAGGTTCATTGGTAATTGGCCAGACGGCTAAAGATTTCATTGTTTACCCCATTGGAAAAAAATTACTGGGATTTAATATCATAAAGATGATGTTCAAAATCAAAACAGCATAAACTGCACAGAAAACCCATATGAAAAGAGCACCTATTCCCTTTCCTACGCATTTGCCACCTTTTCCAATGCCAACCAGGCGTAATCCAGAGTTTACAATGATGCGGATAGGTAAACCCAGTGCTAAAAAGCCAAGTACCCACAGGCCTAATTCTAAACCAATAAATGCCAAAACAATCGGCGATAGACCCTGACCGAGAAGAGCATCTATTGCACTACTTCCAAACTGAAAGCTTATTTCCCGATCCACCAAAATGAATGCGACAATCAATGCTACGACATGAAAGATTAAAGCATATCTTTTGATTTTAGTATCAATTTCCTCATTTACCTCTTTTTTTAGATAGAAGCGAAATAGAACATACAAGCCTATTGCCAAAATCCAAACTATAACTAGCAAAAAGGGAAATGCTATTCCATCTTCACTTTCTTTTGCCTGTAGATTATAAAAATGATCTCCCAAGAAAATTAATCTATAATCTCCAGTTATTTCTGTTTGTACTGTTTGATTTCCTGAAATTGTGATATCGAATCTATCCCCCCTGGCAAAGCCAAAACGTGAAAATGTCTGAAGCGAATCGTCAACAGTAAATGAGTCATTTGTTTTAATCAGAACCATGCCGCCATTGATAATCGAAGATGCTACAGAGATTATTTCATCGAATCCTTGAGCATTGCTAGAAAAATCAGGGATACCCATATCACCTAAACCATCAGATACGTCAGGGATTTCTTCAAAAATTGTAGCAATATCGGCATCATCAGATTCTGCAGGAGATATGGACAAGGTCACAGTAAACTGTTTTTCTTCAGAGAATAGAGGAAAGGCATATAATGACGAATTTTGAATGAATGAAAGATTGTCATCTTCTATAAAGAAAATCTTGCCTTCCAACTCCCCATTCCAAAGTTTGTTTCCGTCAGAACTCCTAACAATTATATTGCCACTACCCTCAGAGAATTGAAACAAAAGAGACGACCTACCAGAATATTGCATGCTCATCTGAGATTTAGTTAGCATTGCTAGGAAGGGCAGGTTGCTTCCTTCCCCCAGTTCAAAACTAACCACCGACGAAAGGGCATAATCCACAACAGACTGTGTAGTAATGTCACTTCCGTCGGTCCCAAATATAAAGGGACCTTCTCTGGCAATAATTTCTACATTGGTAAAAGTTTTAATGCTATTCATGAAATTCATTAAATCCTTAGGCAACATCGATTCAAAATCTATACTTTGAATCTCTTGTATGTCAACGATGGTGACTTTGTTAACATCCTTGAAAGTACAGGAGTTAAGCAATGGGAAAGCATTAAGATCCCCTAGTAAGGAAAGATTGAAATCAACTTCTACAGAATAGTTGTTCAAAATATCTTCAAATGATGAGATGTTAATCGTTGAATCTGTTTGATAAACTGAATCCATAGGATAACCTTGAAAATTTCCTGAAATAGCAGTTTTACCAACAAAAAAAGCCATTGAATCTTGGCTCAATTCTCCGTTCATATGTACAACTGGTGAAAGTATCTGAGCATTTACTGACATAGACATAGCCAAAAATAAAGCCATACATCCCAACACTGCTAGTTTATTCATGCAGACTCCACATTAACAGGAAGTTATAAATATTTTTTCAAAACACAAGGCAATTCTTCAATGATATCTGTTGCAAGCAATCCATATGATTTTTTATCAAATACATTGTTACCAGCTTTACCATTGAGAAATGCCGCAATTCGTATCGCATTAAACGGCTCAATGTCTTTAGACAATAGCGCTCCAATGATTCCTGCCAACACATCTCCTGTACCACCCACAGTCATTGCCTCATTATGGATTTTATTGAACTTTGTTTTTCTACCGTTGCTGAGAATATCAACATGCCCTTTCAAAAAAATGGATATGCCCAGTTTTTTGGCCCACTCTTGAGCAGTTTCAACCATATTGTCAATGTCTTTTGGTAACGCAACCCCTGTTAATTTTCTAAACTCCTCCCTATGGGGAGTAACAACAGTTCTTGAGTTTTTTATGGTGTCTAGTCGCTCTCCAACCGGTTTTATCGCATCTGCATCTACAACTAACGGTTTGTCTTGATTGACGGCAATTTCTACAATTTTTATGATTGCTTCTTCTGTCTCCTTTGCATCACCTAAACCCGGCCCGATAATTATTGCATTACATTTATCCAAAAGTTCTCTAATGGCAGGTACATCTCCAGGAATCAAAAAATCAGAATTCAAATTTTTAACAATCAGATTAGGAGAAAAAGAAGCTATTGCACTACCTACTCTTTTTGGTGCAGCAATATATGCTAAATCTGAACCGGTACGTAA
>CAYLOF010000257.1:0-3062 GCA_964385215.1 uncultured Thermoplasmatales archaeon | reverse complement strand
TTTGAGGTACCTCTTACTAACTATATCGGGTGGTTTGTAATAATTGGTGGGATGACCTTTCTAACACTTTTGATTGACAGATCGCGCTTTTCAGAAAATAGAAAATTGGTGATTAATCTTTCAGCACCATTTATTGTCTTTATTCTTTTAGGTCCTTATTTTTTGCTTAGATAGGATAAAAATTAAGAGACCGTATTTTGTTAGAACTTAGTAGGATCTTTAAATTATATGTTCTGATGTTTTCCCCTTATATAGTTAGATGGAAGGTTGCATAGGATTTCCGCTAAAGGCCAGGTTTACTAAAAGGAACCATGCGAGAGGCAGTAAAATAAAAAATAAAACAAATACCCACCCGATTAGTGGTGAAATTAGAACTATTGCTAAGAAATATGTGCCAATTTCCCTAACTGCCATCATTTTCATAAGTTTATTGCGTTCAAATAAATTGTGCCACATAATCTTGACCTGTGATCCCATAATCATGATGGAGACCATTATCTGGCCAGCAAATAACAAAAATATATTTATTTTACCATCATAGAACGTTTTATAAAGAATAATCGGAATGAAAGCAACAATCAGATTAATCATTTGGATTATTAATACTAATAATCGGAAACGGAAAGGGATTATAAGTTTTGTAGTTTTTCCTTGTCCGTTAACAGTTACACCAAGGCGCATTGGCAATGTCTCAATTCCGTACTCGCTATCATTTTTTATATCCTTTAAATGTCCAAGGATGGCAGTGTTCATCCATAAATGAAAAAACCCGAGTATACCAATTATATAAACCAAAGCTGGGACGTATAATAAATTAGTATAATTGTTTGCATAAACACCTCCAAAAAGTATCATAAAGAAAGCCCATAATGCTAAGAATATGGCAGAGTGAAGCCATTTCTTTGATATGAGCTGATATATAATTCCAGTTACAGCAGCGATTGTTAACAAAAGAATGCTTAGCACGTTAAATTGTGCAAAAGCTATTATTAGTAATAATATTAGAAAAGTAAGGATCATTCCTATCAAAGCAACCCTTTTGGATATATCTCCACTAACCAACGGCTTTTCAGAGAGTTCAATATTTGTTTTGTCAATATCATAGTCAATATAGTCATTTAGTATCTCGCCAAGAACATGTGCTACTACTCCAATCATAAAAAGATTTGTCAATATTGGGAGTTTATCCCACGGAACTAGCTCTCCTTCAAAGATAGCAAAAGTAGCACAGGCACCAAGAAGTGGAGTTAACGCTGTAACCATTAATGAATGAATTCTTATTAAACGAAAAACTGCCTTAACCTTTTTAATCATATCTGCCATTTATACACCTGTGGACATTTATTTTTGAAATACTGCATAGGATAAATATTTTCTCTATATTTTTTTCATTTTTCGGATAATTAAATATATCACTTTTTGATTCTTTAGGTTATTGATGAATAAATTGTTAGCATGGATTAGAATAATTCGCCCCCCAATTGTATTCATTAGCTGCTTAGGGGCATTGGTTGGTGTCTTAAACGCTGCCATTTTTCTAGGAGTGGAGCTATCCATTTTTCAAATAATTATGGTAATTCTGGGAGCAGGATTTCTTGCAGCTGGTTTAATGGTGCATAATGATGTAACAGATTTAAAATCAGATAAAATCAATCGACCTTATAAACCTCTCCCATCTGGGGTAATTGGCGTAAAGACCGCATATATAACAGGTTTAATATTAATGATCTTATCAATAATTATTGCACTATTAATCAATATAAAAGACCCAGGAGATCAAGGAGTTGTTAATTGGTATTGCGGAATCTTCACAGCCGTACTTGTAATAATTGGTATTTATTATAATCATTATGGTAAATACCATGGAATCTTTGGCCATATTGCTGTTGCAATTGGCGTTGGAGCAATACCTTATTGGGGTTCAATCGCAGTTTTTTCCACAGAGTATTTCCTTATGTTGCCCTTAGCAATTGCAATTTTTACACAAGAAGTTGGAAGAGAAATAATGGTCTGTGCTGGCGACTTAACGGGTGATATTAAATCAGGATATAAAACAATACCTGTAAGGCTTGGCAGAAACAGAGCAATGTATGTTGCGTTGTTATTTTATTTGGCATTTATTCCACTTTATCTATTACCTGCTTTTGATTGGATTAGAATCGGGGTTCCTAAAATCTTTGGAACTGTTTATCTAATCGGAGGCACCCTCTTTGCAGTATCCCTTTTACTTACATGGGTCCTGACTTATAGAATTGTCTTACAAAATAACGAGAAAAAGATATGGGCTGCATTTGAGAAATATGAAAGGACAGGGACTCGCTTAATGGTAATTGTATTCCAGATTTTTTTACTCTTAGAAATTTTTTATTAACCAATCATTTCGGAAAAACATGCTGCGCATAGCTTGAAGTTAAACTTTTAAAGTATGAGATATATTGATTCTTGTGTTTGATGTTGTTGTAATAGGTGGCAATCTGTCTGGGGCTACAGCAGCAATTAATTCAGCTAAATCTGGAGCCAATGTTGTTTTAGTTGAAAAAAATAAAGAACCTTATTTTCCACCTCATTGCGGAGAAGCAACTGATAAAGTGACAGCAAGTATGTTGAATTTAGATGGCATTGGCTGTCCAAAAAATGAGATAAAACAAATTAAAATAAACGTTTCTTCTGTCAAAGAATATACTTTCAAGTTGAATAAAAATTCTGTACTCACTATAGATAGGAATTTTTTAGAAAAGCACTTACTTAAAAGAGCAAAAAACCATGGAGTAGAACTAAAACTAGGGCGGAGTATGGTAACTTTTAATCCACCAAATGAGATTGTATTAGATAATAAGGAAATAATTAAAGGAAAAGTGATAATTGATGCAACTGGTATAGGTTGCCAAATCGGTAGGCGAATAGGGATAAACACAGAACTCAGACCAAAGGATATTGGGATATGTATCCAAAGTAGAGTCCAAAGTAATTTTAATTCAGAAATTATGAAAATATGGTTTCATAACCCATATGCACCTTTTGGATATGCTTGGCTTTTTCCAAAAAATGAAAAAATTGCAAAT
>CAYLOF010000256.1:0-3062 GCA_964385215.1 uncultured Thermoplasmatales archaeon | reverse complement strand
CCAAGAGATGCTGCGACCATAACCGCAACAGAATTACCAATACAAACTGCCATCTCAAGGTCCCCATCAATCTTATCGTAAGTAGTACGAGTTTGTCTCTTTTTGATAAGGCGTGCCGTAAATTTGTTCTTGTCAATTTCCATAAGTCGGTGATACGAAACATTTCTACCAGTCTCAGGGTCCTTTATCGTTGAAACTGTGGCAGAACCGTACCTACCGCCATCATCCTTTAAGTGATAGAGAAGAGGGAGTTTGCTGAGGTCAGGATCTTGTATAATGACTTCCTGACAAGGAGCCTTGTCTCTCATTTCAGGTTTCTTTGGATTTCGTAAAGCATCAACCAGTTTAAACAGAAGTTTTTCTTTTGTTGTGCCTAGACCTTCAGCAATAATGTCACGATTAGAAGTAATACCCGCGAAAACAGAGAAATCAAACCCCCTTACATTATCAAAGATAACCGGTTTTTCATCGAGAGAATATATGATATTTGCGATTTCGTATTCATGGGATACTTCTTTTTTTATACGTGTCAGTTTCCCTTCTTTTTCAAGTTTATCAAGAAAGTCACGAAGGTTCATTGACTATGCTCGCTCCTAGATACGCCTATAATAGTTTTTAATGCTTGAAATCCTTCTTTCTCAATCGCATTTGCAACTTCTTCTTGTAACTCTCTACCAGGAGTCAGTGCAATCATGTTGCCCCCTAGACCTCCTCCAGTAAGTTTTGCTCCAAAAGCACCGTAATTACGTGCAACACTAACAAGGAAATCAAGTTCTTTTGACGATACTTCTATCTGTTGCAAAAGTTTATGATCCTCATTCATCAGTTTACCAACCTCTTTATAATCTCCTTCTTGCAACGCTCTTTTCGCCAAATAAGCAATATTTTCAGCTCGATCAAATATTTTTTTATATTTATCAGGATTTTTCTCTTTTCTCTCCCTAACTCCTGCCACTGCAGCAGTGGTATCAGCTATTTTTCCAGTATTGCCTATCACAATCTCTACAGGATTGGGCAAAGAAATTTTTTCTATAACATTGGTTTCAGCCTTCTCAAACCATATGAGCCCGCCAAATGTAGATGCAGTATTATCCACACCAGATGGTGTACCATGATATCCTTTTTCCCCCTCATATGCAATATTGTTGATTTCATCATCTGACAAATCAAGAGCATAATAATCAGAAAGGGCTCTTGCCATAGCCACACAGGATGCAGCACTAGCACCTATTCCACTTGCAGCATAAAGATTACCACCCAGTTCAACCTCAACACCCTCTCCAGAAAAATCAATATTCATCCTCTTAATAATATTATTAATTGAAGTTTTCTGTTGCTCTAGTTTATCTTCCTTATACCCTGGTGTAGCATCTCTATTGTCATCAAGTTTCAATTCTGGAACCTCAAATGATGATGCCTTAGCAACTGTATATTTTCCAATAGCAGAGACAATAGCAGGAATCCCATACACCACAAAGTGTTCGTTAAACAAAATTGCTTTACCAAAACCTATACCTTCACCTTTCATATACACCACATGCACAATCTTGAAACATCCTTCTCATATGTTCACTTTTTATTATGTAATATTGAAAACAGTATTTCTTTTTTATGATTATGGTAAAGAAATTGGAGTGACAAGCACTTACAAATCACATATATCTTGAACTAACCATATGCTACTGTCTTTTTTGTCTCAGTTAACAAAAGAAGGAAGCCTATAAACCCTGTGAAAATATTGGTAATAAGAAATCCTAGGAGGGAAACTACAAATATCTTTGCCTCAGGAACCATAAACAGTGTTGAGAACAAAACAACAGCCGTCAACTCACGAGTGCCCAATCCTGCAAAAGTTATGGGGATAAAACCAACGGCGTTGGCAACTGGAAACAACAACAGAAAATACAAGTATGGTATGTCAAGTCCTAGCGATAGAGCAATTATATATTCTTGAGAAAAGATAGCAATCCAAGTGAAAATTCCTAGAAGTACCGGAAGTATCAATTTATTTATTTTAGGGAAATCGCTATAGAAGGTGCCTGCAAATTTGTAAAAATCGTTTTTTAACTTCTTTGGAATGAAATATTTAATAAGAATACGAAATAGTTTTTCTCCCCTCTCTTTCTTGACAAAATATACAAGTATCATCATCAGGATTGCAACCCATATGATAATTATGCCAAAAAGCTGAGGGAAGGTTCCTATTACGAGTAAAGCCCCTATGAACATCATCGCATACAATGAAAGTGTATGAACAATATTTTCGATAAATGAGTTTACAAACAATTTCCCATAAGGTTCTCCTGTTTTTTCCTTCATATAGGGGACTCTCATGAGCTGCCCTACATATCCCGGCGTAATACTCCCATAGAAATATCCTATCAAAAATATTTTGAGAGATTGAAAGAAGGTGAGTTCAATTTTGTGTTCTTTTTGTATGAGTCGCCATGCATAATTTCTTATGATTAATCGCGGAAGTGTAAGCATCAAGGAGATAGCAATAAAAAAAGGGCTAACCAATAGAAATGCATCAATTATTTCCTCAAAATTCAAGGCATAGATCGTATAGATGAACAATACAATGCCTATCAATGGCAAGAATTTCTTAGCATGTTTAAATATTTTCTTCATCACTGATTAGACGGATAATGGAAATTGCTTTTTATGACTTGTTTTTTATCAAGTTGCAAAATCTGCCAAAAATGGTTTTTTAGATTTTGAATTTTAATTTTTTTATCTTATCTAGTTCCGCTTCAGTCAAATGCCCATTCTTTTTTTTCGTAGCTATCAATCTTCTTTATCTTTGGTTTTTTTATGAAAGCATCTTCAATGATTTTTCCATCGATATTGTTTGGTATGGAAACGTCCATTGCCGAAAGTATAGTAGGTACTATGTCAACAACAGATGCATCTATTCTCCTATTTGATTTTACATTTTTTCCATACATGAACAAGATGCCATTTGGGCGGTGATCGCCCATCCAGTCGTAAAAACCAGGTGTTGAAAGTATGGACATGGGTTCACCTTTTGATTGGAAGGCATATTGTACTCCCTCGGGGGG
>CAYLOF010000255.1:0-3064 GCA_964385215.1 uncultured Thermoplasmatales archaeon | reverse complement strand
GCGGGCCTTACGCTACCGCTTCAGTCCGCGCAGTATTCCCAGCCTAGAAATAAAAATCAGAATAGCCCGCTTTTAGCCCCCGAACATCAAAAAATAAAAAAACCTCAGATAAGGATTTCCAATACTCCATTAACAGATAATAGCAAGTTAATCAGGTTGTGTATTATTTTGCATAAACACAATACATTGCGAGAAAAATCATATTATTTTTTGATAATCGCCGCAATACTTACAATTCCAACAATTATCAAAACTATGGCCACCAAAGGCAATATCAACGATTTCCAGGAATCATCTGATGGCATTTCTTTTGTTTTATAAGGTGATAATGTCCCAGATAGTGAATCATAACAATAGTCCCACTTGTCACCATCGTTACTATCTATCAAATAGGTTTCATTTTCTTTCACATCAACAGTCGTCTCAACCCCCGTAATATTGCTATAAAATAAATCATAGACTCCATCGCCATCAATATCTAAAAGATAACCTAACTCTGCTACATATTCTACGTCTATCAAAACTACCATTTTTACTTTCTTTGATGTTGTTTCACTATCTGCTGCAGTTACATTAATTGTGTATATTCCTGCTTTTGCCCACTCATGTATTGTTACATAGGTAGTTTCATTCGGTAAAAAATCACTTATATTTGTAGTACTGTCCCCCCAATTAAACGTATAACTTATGCTATCGTTATCTTTATCTGTTGATATGGCCGTGTAGGTATATTTAGTATCCGCATTACCAGATGTTACACCATTTACTATAGGTGTTGATGGTGGATTATTTGCCGTACCAATTACTACAGAGATTGTATCAGTATCTGCTGCATCATTATCATCTGTAACTGTCAACTTAACAGCATATGTACCATTCTTGGAATAGTCATGAGTCGTAATTTCTCCGTCCCCAGTAGTACCATCTCCAAAATCCCATGACCAAGAAGTAATGTATCCATCTGAATCGCTACTGAGAGAGCCATCAAATGTTATATGAGAACCAACAAACCCAAAAGTATCACTGGCTGATACATTTGCCACGGGCGGCTGATTAACTGGCGGGACATAATCATCATCGTCATCTCCACCGCTGGTATCATCATCGTCATCACCAGCTCTACTGCATTTACAAACAATATGGAACGATTCACTTCCTGGAACTGCATTAGCAGGGTAAGGATCAGTTATTTCAAATGTATAACTACTCTGTGCAATCATATCAACAAGAAAGCTAAATGAACCATCCGTAAGATTAACATGTCCATATTCACTAGCCACAAAATCAGAAGAATTCCATGTCATATCTACAGTAACTGTCAGGTTTGAGTTTCCCACTCCAACATTGTAGGTAACTGTTAAATTCCAGGTTTTACTGGTATCTGGATAGTGTCGATAATCACAACATAACGCACCCATCGATACATCATCAGCTAGGCTTGATCCAAGACCGCCACTTGGTGGCGGTGGAGCGGTACCTGCATCATTTGAGTCCATAGGTGCACCATCCCATGAATCAGGGCTTTCCCCAAGCATGACCCAACCCTGTGATGTCTGGATATCAACATCAATGGTTGCTTCCCAAACAACTCCTTGAGATTCATCACCCATAGCAAAACCAGAAAATATCCAACCAATTAGAATGATAATAATTAAGGTGAAAAGTATGCTTCTTTTCCTCATAGTATTTTTTATATTGTTCATTTTTTAATTTGCTCCCTTTTTAAGCATATGTGATGTATGTGATAAAGATGATAATGAATTCATTATAGCCTCATTTAATAAAGTGTCTATCAACATTTATAAACATTTTTATTATTTAAATCTTAACCACACGAATGTATCCAATTAGCAAATTTATATGATTGTGCACAATAGACTGTGAGAGAAAATAAAAGAAACAGTTTTAGAATAACTTCCAAACTACTGCTTCATAATTTGCATTATTTCCTGCATTATCATACACTTTGACCTTTACTGTAAACCTTCCAAAGGTATTTTCATTCCATGTCCAATTATATGGTGAAGAGCTATCTGTTGATTTTAACTCGCTGCCGATGTAGAATTCTACTCGATTAACACCTGAATCATTATCAGATACATCAACATTTATATCAATATCACCTATTACAATTGTTGTGAAAAAAGGCATAATTCGATTGTTGTTGAGATAAAGCGCTTTCTTGGGTTTTGTAACCTCTATTACTGGAGGCGTAGTATCTTGTTGTTCTTCTGTTATCGTAACAGTAGCAGCATCATCTGCAGTGTTCTCTTGACTATCGGTAACAGTGAGAACTGCAAGATATGCTCCAGTTTGAGCATATATGTGCGTTGGGCTCTGTAGGGTTGAAGTATTTCCATCTCCAAAATCCCAATGCCAATTATAAGGCGACGTACCTCCAGACGCAGAACCGATAAATTGAATTGCTTCGTCAACAAAACCACTGTAAGGTCCATCTGCATCTGCCAAAAGTTCATTTCCATCATTATCTACAGTAACATTTACAGAATCCAAGAGCGAATACAATTCTCCATCGCAACTTCTTGCAAAGATAATATGTTGTCCATCATCAATCTCAGTTGTATCCCAGCTGTAACTCCACGATACGATATCAGTTGCAAATTGCCAAACATCATTATCTATTTTTATATTTACCCAACTTAACGTATTATCTCCATCAAAGTCATGAGCAGTACCGTTAATAGTTATTGTACCATAAACAATAGCTCCCTCATTAGGATATGTTATTTCAACAGTTGGTGGAATATTTCCAGTAGAAATCGTCACAGTTGTAGTATCTGTATTAGTAGTCCCATCATCATCAGTAACAGTAAGAACAACAGTGTAATTGCCAATATGGTTAAATTTATGAGAGGGATTTACCCCCGTACCAGTATGACCATCACCAAAATCCCAACTGAAAGTAACAATATCCCCATCAAAATCATAACTTGTCGAACCATCAAAAAGAACATTTTCATTAACAGTTCCTACATAGGGACCATTTGCATCAGCAACAGGTGGAACATTTAAAACTATTATATTTTTTTAAATAGCGGCTGTC
>CAYLOF010000254.1:0-3066 GCA_964385215.1 uncultured Thermoplasmatales archaeon | reverse complement strand
CCAACACAAAGATCATCATCTTTTAACTTTGGTAGATGATATCCCTTTGCATTAATCTCATCAGATTCCTCCAAAGCCTCCGTTGGACAGAAATCTATGCACATGTTGCAACCTTTACACCTCTCTTTAATTATGTAAATTTCACCATGGGGCTTATCCCATTTGCCCTCCTCCAAAGCTTTTCCAATATACTTCATCTAGATCTCTTCCCGAAACCCTTTTGACATCAGTAGTGCAAATAAGAATAAATCCCGCAAGTTATGCTTTTCTTCAAATAGATAAAACATTGTTTCACCTAATGCGTCTTTTCCAATTGGAATACAGATGGGAAATATAAACTTTTTGTAAAGAGAGTTACATAGTAATAATAAACCACCAGCAAATATGTATTTTTGAGCAAAATTAATAGAATATATGCTCATATTTCGACTAAACCGTATTCTTTTTGGTAAATTGGGCGAAACATTTATATTGATCCAACCTGATTTTCAAAATGATGAAGAAATCTAAATTGACAAAGAATGAAAAACTTGCTTTATACGGATCCGTGAAATATCCCAATATAACAGATAAGAAACTTTCTGAAAAGCTTGATTTAAAGCAGTCTACACTCACTTCAATAAGGCACAGATTACGAGAAAACGAATATTTCAGAACACTTGCCCTCCCTAGCCTGCAGAACCTAGGGGGCAAAATGTTGGCTGTCACCTATACAAATTTTAGCCCTTTGATTCCACTAAGTGAGAGAGTTAAAATCACAGGAGAGACTATCGAGGTTTTTGAAGAGATATTTTTTTCTGTCGGTGAGCTGGACAAAGGCTTTTCTCTAAGTATTTCAAAAGATTATGCCACTGTCGGGAAGATTAATGATATTCGGACGCAGACATTCGGCGGACGTGGGCTACTTGAAGAAAAATATCCAAACATGGTGATATTTCCCTTTAAAATAAGTAAAATCCATCGTTTTTTTGATTTTGCACCTTTGCTGAAAAAAAAGTTTGATTTGAATTTTAAATCCGATGAAACAGTTAAAGACATTGGTTTTTCAAATAGAGAAGACATATCATTCTCAGGTACTGAGAAAAAAGTTTACTGCATGCTGCTTAAATATCCTGAGTTATCAGATAGTAGCATCAGTTCCAAGTTGAGCGTTTCACGTCATACTATCTCAAGATTGAGAAAGAGTTTTGAACAAAACAATCTCATTAGGAAAATTAATTTACCAGATATTAAGAAACTAGGTTTTGAAATCTTAGCATTGTATCATGTTAAATTTGACCTGCAAAAGCCACCAGATATGGAAAAAAATGATGTAGCTTCATTATTAGGTAGTTCAACCATTTTTTTGGCTAGCAGAATGTTTGAAGCTGTCATGATTTCAGTGTATCAAAATTATGATGAGTATAAAGAGGGCAAAGCCAGGGTTATGCATATTTTGAAGGAAAATAAATGGATTGCTGTAGATCCTCTGGTACAGAGCTATGGTTTGAGTACCTTGATTTTCATTAAAGATTTTAAGTTTGCTCCAATTGCGAAAAAGATTACAGGTTGCAATTTATTGATGTGAAAAGCTCTTAAATATAAGGATTTGTATTACACGTTTTCATGAAGCTCTTTGAGTACCAGGGGAAACAGCTGTTTGAAAAGTATAATATTTCAGTTCCTAAAGGTAGATTGGTGAAAGGAGAAAAAGATTTTTCTGATTTGGATTTTCCTTGCGTCCTTAAAGCCCAAGTTCCAATTGGTGGGCGTGGAAAAGCTGGTGGCATAAAATCAGCTAATGATGTTAAGGATGCTAAGGAAAAGCTATTGCAAGTTCTTGGTATGGATATTAAAGGGTTTAAGGTAACAAAGGTACTTGCTGAAGAAAAAGTTGGCATCAAAAAAGAATTGTATTTGAGTATTACTTTGGATCGCTCTAAAAGAATGTCTCTTATAATGGCAAGTGGTCAAGGAGGAATGGATATTGAAAGTGTGCCAGATGAACTCATTTTCAAAGAATGGGTTAACCCTTTAATTGGGGTTCAACAGTTCAACATACGTACAATACTCACAAAGCTCAAGCTAGGCAAAGAAGAAGGAAAAGAGGTTGCACAGATTATATCAAAAATTTACAGACTCTTTAGAGAGTATGACTGCGAATTAGTGGAAATAAACCCCCTCATAATCTCATCTGATGGTAGCGCTATGGCATTGGATTCCAAGGTCATTATCAACGATGATTCGTTGTATCGGCATTTAGATATCACAGTGGAAAATGAGGAGCTTACTGATCTTGAAAAGGAAGCAAAAGAGAAAGGCATTGCTTTTATTCAGCTAGGCGGAAACATTGGTGTTATTGCAAATGGTGCTGGTCTTACAATGGCCACACTTGATGCTCTTAATCATTTTAAGGGAGATGGTGGAGTGTTTTTAGATCTTGGTGGAACTGATGATCCTGAAAAAGTGAAGCAGGCTTTTGAACTTATGAAAAAGGCTAAACCTAAGGTGATTTTTTTGAATTTGTTTGGTGGCATTACCAAGTGTGATACTGTTGCAAAGGGCGTAAAAGCAGTTATCACAAAGGAGGGCATTGACATTCCAGTTATTACTCGTATTAAAGGTATGAATGAAGGTGCTGCTAAAGATATTTTGAAGGATGCTGGGCTTATTACTGCTACTACTTTGCAGGACGCTGCTCAAAAATCTTCAGATCTGGCAGGAGGTAAGTAGTATGGCAATTTTTGTTGATGAGAAAAATAAAGTCGTTGTTCAGGGTGCTACTGGCCATCAGGGTGTTTTTCATATTGGTGAAATGCTTGGTTTTGGAACGAAAGTTGTAGCTGGTGTAACTCCAGGTAAGGCCGGCCAAGAGGTTCATGGTGTTCCCATTTTCAATAATACAAATGATGCTGTTGTTGAAACCGGGGCGGACACCTCGCTTGTTTTAGTTCCTGCTCGTTTTGCAAAAGATGCTGTTTTTGAAGCGCTTGATGCTGGTGTAAAAACTGTTGTTGTAATAACCGAAAATATTCCTTTTCATGATGCAATGGAATTTGTTCACTATGCAAAATATAAGGATGCTGT
>CAYLOF010000253.1:0-3068 GCA_964385215.1 uncultured Thermoplasmatales archaeon | reverse complement strand
TTAACAGATATTTTGATACCGTTGTCACTAGTGATGACGTAAGGCATGCAAAGCCCGACCCAGAAATCGTGTTTAAAGCTTGTAAATCATTGAAAGTTAAACCTAGAGACGTTGCCATAATTGGCGACACAAAAAGTGATATCAAAGCAGGGAAAGCGGCAGGTTGTATCATCATTGGAATGAATATCAAGGCTGATTATACTGTCAGAAAAATATCAGAAGTATCCGAGATTTTTGAAACGATAAAACCCTCTTAACAAATGCAATGAGTGCTTCGCGATTAGATTTCACACAATCACAAAACAGAAATTGGTGTATTAAATTTGCTTTTTGAAAGAATTATTATCAGCTTTTATTTTCACCAGAGTATGAAATGTGATGGAGCACATTCAGGCATTTCACATCCAAATATCATGGGCAATTCACCAAGCGATTTGAATGCCATTGATTTATTGTTTGATTTTGTTAATTCTAACAATACTTGTTTTTTGGTTTACCTACATAATTACCTGCATAAAAAATAGTTATATAGGATAAATATTATCAAAACAATAGGTGTAGGGACAATACAATGAATATCTCTCTTAGTCAGCCGATGATTCGCTTTGGGGATCCTCTAATTATATCAAGAGATCCTTTTCATATCGATCGTAAAATTTATCCTGACGATACATTAATTAGTAGAAAATTTCCATCAACATTGGCAAGTACCGTTGATTATCTGCCTTTTATCGAACAATACATTCCCAAAGAATTGATATCGCATCAAAACTTCTCCCAACTTACAGATCTTGCCAACATTTTGTCTGGGGATTTGACAAGTTTTTTAGGCTTTGAGAGTCGTTTGATGGAATCTGAGCCACAAGCAGATTATCTTTTTGCCATTTCTTCTTTGAAAGGAGAACGTGACGCCCTAGCAGACCTAATAAAAAATGGCAATTTACCAGAGACTTTCCTTAGCAAAACTGGGTGGCAAAATATTGGTAATTTTGCCAAGATGTGGTCAGATTCCAATTCCGTTTTATATGATAAAGTTATTGGTCTTTGGCTAGAATTTGATGCAGATAATTCCTTCTGTGAAGCTCCGGTCCCAAGTATTTTCCTGCAAACTGTCCCCTTACATATTGACAATCCAGAGGAGATGGAAAAATGTAGATGGGTTACTAAAACTGCAATACCAATACTAACAGGTCATCCAGTTTCTAAAGAAGCGGAAAAATTCTTCATAACCACACTAAAAAAATTACCAGGCGGGGCATCGGTTTTTTATGTAGCTGCCATGCTATCCAGAAATTCAGAAGAGATTCGTCTAGTTATCAAGAGAATACATCCAGATAAGATTGTTGCATACCTTAAATCGCTTGGATGGACTGACAAAGATGAAGGATTGATGGTATTATTAAATGAAATTAAAAAATATTCAAATTGCATTCGCCTTCACGTTAACATCGGTGATCATGTTGATCCAAAAATTGGTTTAGAATGTTTCATTTCGCCAGATAAGTACCATAACGGCAAAGGATGGGGTGATTTTTTAGATTATCTAGTTAAAAACAAATTGTGTTTGCCTAATTTGAAATCAGCATTGCTTGATTTTCCTGGAGTTGACCAAGAAAACTCCAATTATGATTTTAATCTAGATTCCTATACGCCATCAGTAAAGTTACCTAACAGTAATTTTTCAAAGGCAATTGTAAGGTACATAAGTCACGTGAAACTCTCTTACGAACCAAATACGCCGATTGAAGCCAAAGCATATACAGGGGTTCGGCTTTTTGGAAAAATAGAAGAATAAACTAAATCAACATGTCATAATTGTATAATTACAACCTAAATGTTGGTTTGAGGTAAAATCTCATGAAATTTGCAACAATTGGCCATCTCATTGATGAGAGGGATATAAATCATTTGCCAAAGCATTGGGTTCATAAAGAATTAATATTTTCACAAGAGGTAAAAATTAATGGAATCAAAGGACATATCGCTGGTTTAAAACTAACTGCAAAACAAATGATGAGTTTGCCACAAGAACGGGTAAGACAGAGCATTCTTGATGCCGCAGTTTTTCTTCAAGATGAATTTGATGTAGATCTAGTTCAACTAGGTGCACTAACAACATCGGTTACGAGCGGTGGAACCTGGTTAGTTAATCAAAAAGAATATACTGGATTTGTAAACCACGGCGACAGTTATACATCTGCAATAACGTGTCAAGCAGTTCATAGGGTACTAAAGATGTTCAAAAAAAAGCCTTCTGATATTGTTCTTACGATAATAGGAGCATATGGAATTATTGGAGAAGCAGTATCTAAACTCCTTGTACCACAGTTTAAACATTCAATTCTAATTGGACGCAGAGAGCATAAACTGAAAGAACTTGAAACAAAATTAGAAGGCAGTTTTGAAACAACAATAGATCTACAAACAAAAGAAGCAGACATTATTGTAACAGCAACAAACCATCCGGCAGCATTATTAAACTCCAACCATTTAAAAAAGAATGCAATAGTTGTTGATGTTTCTCAGCCACCAAACCTCTCACAAGATGTATGTAAAAGACGACCGGACGTTTGCAGAATAGACGGCGGATATGTCTACTTCCCCGCCAAATATCGTCTTCCCATCCCTGGTATGCCCCCTAGAAAAAATTTTGCCTGTATTGTTGAAGTAATAATGCAATCCTTGGAAAACGAAGGAGAAAATCATGTTGGATCCATCAACATAAACCATTTGAGAAAAACCGAAAAATGGGCAGATAAATATGGATTTATCTTGAAGGAGCTAACAAACTTTGGGAAAACGATGGCTTTGATTCAATGGCCCCCGCTTTGAAAAAACAAAGTATTATACACAGTACGGTAAGCCGTTATGATTCAATCATCATTTCCAAATACTGCTGTATTAAATGACATATTGGCATAGTTTAAGCCGTCCGTAGGTGAATATGTTGATTCTCCACCGACATAAAAAACGATAAATGGGGAATCTTTCATATATTTTGAAATTCTGTCTTTTGCTTGATATATTCTATTGCCCATTGTTTCTAAACGTGTAGTGCATGATGATAT
>CAYLOF010000252.1:0-3072 GCA_964385215.1 uncultured Thermoplasmatales archaeon | reverse complement strand
TTGATTGAAATCTATGTTTCATTAATGTTAATGAGGTTGTTGGTCAGCCTCAATTCTTCAAAATTAGTCAATATGGATAGGGGTAGTTTTGAACTCCAAGCATATCTTCTAAGTTGAAATGATGATTTTGCATCTTTCTTTACTTTGATTGAAGGCTTTTTTGTTTCGACAAAGAATTTTCGTCGTCCAGATAAAGTAAAACAATAATCTGGTGCTTTTGTTCCACCTCCAATCTTTATAGAATCTTCAAAAATTACATCCCTGTATGCAGGTGCAGCTCCTTTCTTATTTCCAATATCCCAGCCTAATGCTTTAAAAAGTGGATTAATAAAATCGATTCTTAACTGAAATTCACTGTATCCTTTACTTTTATAATCATGTAAATTTCTTTCAAAACGTTCTAACAGCTCTCTTATCTCTTTTGGTGCTTTATGTTTTTTTTCATCACCCATAATTTTTGAAATGCCTTATCAATGATTTAAGTATTGTCAAAAGGCTATGATTGGAGTCTCTAAGGAGAAAAACGAATAATAATCATAAAATTATATCATCCAACCTTTCGATAACAACTCTTGAATCATTGTAATATTGAATTGCCTCAGCTAAAGTAACATCGAAAGTAACTCCATGAGCTAATGCATTTTTGCTATTAACAACACTCGACAATGCTGTTTTGTTTCTATCGGGAATAGTTTTTAATTTTTCAACCCAATTTTTATCAAATTTTTCCAATAGTTTTCTAACATTTTTATAGGTAGGATTTCTAAATTTTTCATGAATCATTGAATTCACATAATTTATTATATATTTTCTCCCAGACCTCATAATTTTTTCTCTTAGAATTATTTCTATTGATTCTTCATAAATTCCAGACATAAATGTTATTAGGTAGCCTGAAATATATGAACTTGAAAGGGGATTATTAATACTATATTGCATTATATTATTTGATGCTAATAAATTTATATTATTTACAGTCAAATCAATTGTGTTCAGTAATGATTCAGCCGTTAATGATTTCATTTATTAAATTTCCCCATCGCCATTTTAATTCTTGTTTGTACTGTTTCTTTATAAGTTGTATTTAATGATATGAATTCTTTGAAATTCAAGTCTTTAATTAAAAGATGATAGTTACCAAATATTCGGTCCTCAGCTATTTTATCTGGGATAAGTTTTGCTATAGATACAGTAACAGCATCAAATATTGCTACATTTATTCTATTCTTTCTTTTAAACGCATCTTTACCAATTTTATCCAAAATTATATCTATAGTATTTTTGAATAAAGTTGAATATTTTTCCTCCTCCTCTTCCGACAAATCAACTTTATCTTCCATAAATTTCGTTAAGAATTCCTTCATTGGTGGAGTATATTCTTTTAATCTCTCATATAATGCTAAAAATCTTAATATCATTTCAATGTCTCTCATTCTTTTATCTGGTTTACTTTTTGAAAACAATATTCTCCAATTCTTATATTTATTAAGATCTTTTAGAAAATCTCTAATTTTTCCACGAATCACACAATTTCTAATCTCTTGTGAATTTAATTTTACTCCACCAGTATTTAATCTTTCAAAAACCTCAAAAATACTGGTGTTATCAGATGGATCTGTTTGCTGAAATATTGAAGCTCTTAATATGCTATCTTCAATTCTTCTTTTCTCAGCACCAGATAAATCACTAAATGCTTTACCCTTCCATTGAGATCTTACATAATTCAATTTAAATTTTCTACCACTTGGTAACTTTTCATTTAGATAGTATTGAATTGTTTTTAACCTTTGATGACCATCAACAATTAGCAATTTTTCAGTTCCAAGCTCTTTATAGAGAAATATTTGGGGAACTGGCAATCCCATTAAAAATGATTCAATCAACTTACTTGCTTTCGAAACTGGCCATATGTATCTTCGTTGAAAAGATGGTAAAAAAATATCTCCTTTGTCTAATTTTTCTTTTAGAACAGAAAGTGTATAATCTGCACCATGGATGCTGATTTGATAAGTTTTAGATAATTCTATGTTCCTATCTTCTTCCTCTGATTCAATTTTTTCAAATAGATCATCATTATCTATTGTCATATAGGGATTTCCAAATGAATCCAAAACTCATTTGGAATCATATCCCCCCAAATATATTATTGTTTACAAAATATACATCCTCCAATATTCATCTCATACATTATTTCACCAGTCCCGGCAATCACGCTTCATTTCCAGTGTATCGCCGGTTAAAAAATCAAGTTAAACCCCTTTTGGAGACAAGTTTTTTCTTACAACCATTCTGAAGTCTGACTAGTGCAATGACATGTAAAGCAAGAAGCGTAAGATGAAATTCTATTTCAACTGTTTCTTTACCTTTTCTCTTAATTGCTTGTTGCAGACCATTATCATTTTTGATATAATCATTTTCCGATTCGGTCATATTCCGCTGATGAAAATGATCAAGGTATCCATCAGGACATTCCTCTTTTGCTGCAATATGCATATTCCTCAACATATGTCCAACAGGTTCATAACATCCTTTTTTTACGAGATAACTCATCATGAAATCCTCTGATGCATGTACTTTGAAATCAGATTCATGATGAAATTTCTGATACTCAATTTTTACATCATGTGGTGTTGCTGCATCATTATAGATCCAGTTCTCTGCGACATTATACTGAAGTGTTGTTCCTTCAATTATTTCTGCTTGGGCAATGTTAGGTATAGTTGCATATTTCCCATCGACAAAATTTTCTTTTACATGAATCCCCATATTGTAAAGACCATGAAGATGAGGAATCAGTGTTTTTCCCTCATCCTCATTAATACCAATAACATCTCCAACCAAAGGTACAATTCCTGTTTCAGGATTATATGATTCCGTTGTTGCCACTTTATACCCTGTAACCTTATAATGACCATTATAATCAGCATCCTTATCCGAACTAACAGCCATCACAGGAAACGCATCACTGCCACAACACTCACCAAAATCAACACCAAGTTTTTCAGCTTCTTTCCTTATAGTCTCTACGAATGAGGATTTTTAGTAAAAAAACAGGATGGCCATTACATTTTT
>CAYLOF010000251.1:0-3080 GCA_964385215.1 uncultured Thermoplasmatales archaeon | reverse complement strand
AAAAGTAATAGTTTAAGTGATTATAAACTTTACGGCTGTTTACAAACGTTTAAAATCCATTAAAAACATAATTAACAATGGGTGAAAGGGATGTTACCTATTTTGAGGGACGTCTGATGAAAAAACATTTTAAATAAAGGATGCTGTTGTTTTTTTATGAATATGCCCTCTTTTCCTGCTTTCTTAGTCAATTTTCCTACCATTTTTCGCTCAACCCCCATTAAATAATTTCCATGCAAAAAATGAAAATTATAGGCTTAATTTGCTAAACCATCCAGGCATGTAAATCAGTATACGGCCATGGGATTATAAGGATTTTGTCTTGATTCACAACAGGATTATTTATTTTCCTTTGTATTGATAGTAATACACGAAGTCTTTTTTTTCCTTGGGGACAATTTGGGCCGCATTTTTTTCAGCTTGTTTTTTTGTTAATCCGCTGGCAATAGATTGGGCATCCAAAATAGCAAACCATCCGTTCTGTAACCCAATGTCTCGGAAGATTTTGCCATATGTTCTAGCATGATACTTCCCCATTTCTTGATGGTAAATAGTTAATAAAGCATCATTTTTGCTGATGAGTTGATCTATTTTCTCCCAGTATTGTTCTCGACTGTGTTTGCTTTTTAGATAAAATCGAAGTTTTTCCGTATCACTTCGCCTATCTTCCAAGGTTGCAATAGGCAATGCCGTAATAATGCCAAACCGTGATTTTGCTTCTTGATAGTCAGCATTCAACCCTTTCTTCATTCCTCCACCGATACTAATTGGATAGGGAGCAAGTATGCCATCATAAATGATCATATCTTTGAATGGGAGAAGAACTGCATCTGCAATCACTGGTAGAAAAGGACCAATCATTTCTTTAAACGGTGTTCGTAACGCACTTACCCCATATGCTTTTACAGGTTCATCAGTACTAAGAAAGATTGTGTATTTTTTAAGATAGTGAAAGATGAAAAATTTCCCTTTTTCAAAATGAATCCATTGCTTAACCAATGATAATTGTTGTTCTGAAAAATCAAATGGATTTTCAACGATGAACGATTCGATTAATTCTGGATTTTTATAAAGATGTTGCCTCAGTTTTCCAAGCTCCTTCATCGAAAGATTAGGCACATCCTCTTTTTTTAGGTCCCAATCAACAGTATGGATCTGATTGTTTACATAGATAAGTAATGGATGAAAAAGTGAATAAAACAGATCAACATCTTTTTCAGATAATTTCATTTTTCCATTCCTTAATTATTATGGAAAGGTTTCAGTAATATAAAGACTTGCAGCTGCATCAAAACATTCTTCAACGTTACCTAAACCAAAGGGGAATTCACCTTCTGTATCGTACCAATTATCACTATATTTGAATATTTCAAAATCCCATTTTTCTGGATTGCCCGTAAAGTGAATTCTGCAGAGTTTAGATGGCTTTTCTTTTCGATTTTTATTCATATGTTGAAGCATGCCGTCCAACCAGTTCATTGACTCCTTATCGTTACCTTCCTTTTTTAACGATTGTATCATTGATTTAATCTCTTCATCAGCAGAAGGTTCAATCCAATCAATATATAGATATCGACCTTTCCACTTGGTAACAATATCTTTGACACCATGTTTTCCAATATATTTTTTCTTTACATGTTGTCGAAGTCTTCTTATTGTCTCTTTTTTTATTTCATCAGTTAGGGCTGATCTTCCCATCTTTTCTACCATCTAACGGTATGTGATAAGAGATAAAAAGGTTTTTCCGTTGAATTACAAGGTTAAACCATAACTCCTCCTTAGTTGAAAAAACAACCTCATCGCCTGCTTCACCAGTCCCATCAGCATGAAGTACTATGCCACCATTACTTTCAAAGAGCATTTTCAACTTTGGAATATGCCTCCGATGCAAAGCATAAAACTTAACCTCTCGCGTTCATTTTTCAACTATTTTCCAATGTCTGCCTTTTGCCGGTCCAACTCTTTTCAATAACCCATTTTTCTTTAGTTTTGAGATATTGTTCTCCGCTGTAGTATTACCTACCTGAAGAATTTTTGCAATTTCAGCAATTGTAACAAACGTATTTTTATACCAAAGTTTCACACCAATTCTTTATCTCACTTGTTACTTCATTAAATTCAGGTAACGTCCCAATAATCAAGTCTTGTAAATCCCGTCTCCACATTTTTCGTTTTTCACTTACTTTTTCTATAAATGTTTCCAAGTCAAATGTTAATTTATAAATTTTGAGTTTTTTGTTAACTAGTGAGATATCTATTGGGATGCCTTTTTTTGATAAGAACCAAAGATCATATATGTCTCTTGGTTTCTCTCTAGTCACAATACATCTAATTTTTTCTGCCGCCATCTCTTCAACATCAAGTACAGATAGTTCAAATGATGGAATTTCAGGATAAGTTGTAATGAGGAGTTTTGTAAGAAGTGATATTGGTCGTTCTCTTTTACCAATATTAATTGTGACTCTGGACATGCTATTTTTACTTCCGTCATAAAGTGGTCCCCTTATTGCAAATCGTATGTTTATTTCATTGTTACATTCTATTTTTTCAGGAAGTGTTCTTTGCATTCCTGTAAGTTCCAGATTTCTGACTATTTTTTTTATCATTTTATCCGTGTCAAATCGTTTTCCAATAACATCAAAATCAAGATCTTCACTGAATCGGTTAAGGTTATAAAATTTATAAAGAGCGGTTCCACCTTTAAAGACCAGAGAACGCCTATCATCTGATAAAGAATATAACAAAAGTTCAAGGAGATAATCCTTCTCTGTATTCCTGATTGTTAGATGTTTCATTTCAGCAATTCTTGTAAGTTCTAATCTTGATATCATTAGACCCTCCCAATATTAACAACAACTCCCCATTTTTTATCATTTAGCCCAGTTATAGGGCGAGTAATGTCAAGTGGTATCATAGTCTGATATGCCTGTTTTTCAAGTCTTTTTGCACAGATACATCCAAGAGATTCAAGCATCCAACCAAATCTTTTAGCAAGAGCATGGTTCTCAGTTCTAAGGACATAATTAACAATTTTTTTGGTAGAAATATCTTTAATATTTTCTTTTAAGATAAAATATATT
>CAYLOF010000250.1:0-3083 GCA_964385215.1 uncultured Thermoplasmatales archaeon | reverse complement strand
TCATTGATTTTGCCATGCCTGCAGCAAACTTAGGACCATGCTCCCTAACAGAAATAAGCATTGTCGATGATAAAATCGCAGGAAAAACAGAAAAGATCCCGCTGAGTGTTGGCCCCACATTTGAAAGTAGAACGGCAATTGAAATAACGGCACCTGCAAGTACGCCGCGAAGTGCTATTTTTGCAGGAGTATAATGAACCTTTACATTGCCATATGATGGTATTTTCTTGATTCGCTCAAATACAATAACAGCAAAGGCCAATGCAACAACATATGCTGCAACTGAAATGAATACATTATCCGCATTAAAAATAAAAAGTAACCACGATAATATGGCCCATACCGTTAACGAAACTGCAAAGGCAATATACGTAGAGCGACGAACAAGTAATGTAAAGAGAAGCAGAAACACCACATTTATTCCCAATTCTGCAGGAACAACCGCAGCCGATTGAGCAGCAAAATCAACGTTTTGGTTAATGGCGATAAAAATAAATGCAATAACAATAGTCGATGGCAGGGTTCCAAAAATGCCTCCTGTTTTTGTTCCATACCGTTCAGCAATAAACATTATGATAATAACAACCAATGCTGAAAGGATAAATGGCAGTACTACCTGAAATAGAAAAGAAAACATGCATGCATGGGATACTGTCAGGCTATAAAATGTTTATTTATCCGTTTTAAGGTGTGAGACAGAAAAAGTCAAACATAGAATAGATAGAAGAAGATGAATCTATTTTTTTGGTTTGTATTTTTCCATATTCTTATTTGCAAAACGGTTGGTTATGTTGAAATATATATATACAACCCCGAGCTCTATTCCAAAAATAAGTAGAAAATATCCAAATGTTGAACCTATCTTCATCAAATCGGCCATACTTGTGAAATCTACATAGTTTATAGCTATTGATCCAAAGAATGGGATAAACATACCGACTATAACAAGCGCCAATATCTGTATCAAATCTCTATTTTTTCCCATAACAGTCCACTGATAAACAATTCACTATTAAAGTTATTTATCTTTTTAGTTAATAAGAAGGGATTGAAGGTTTTTAATGGAGAATCTTTAATATCCTATCTGCATAATTACCTGCGAACAAAACTTAAATGAGGGACATGGTTTTTTCAATTTGCTTATGGGGGAATTAAAAATGACAAATTGTAAAGAACATCGTAAGGATGCTGAAGAAAATAGGGAAGCAACTCAGCAGGATAAACCATTTTCGCTATTTACATGTAAAAAAGAGGAGTTCAAAGATTGGTTTGATCCGTTATAAAAATTCTTCCATTTTTTTATTATTTCAAGATGCCCCCAATGTCCAGAGTTGGTTAGATGAATAATATTTATCTAAATTTATGCCCAACTATAACATTCTGTCCTATCGCTATGCCACCATCACCATTAGGAACGCGATTATGAACAGAAAAAATTAATCCGGCCTTTTTAACCTGTTTTTCAATCATCTCTGTAATTGGTATGTTGTATGATATTCCACCTGTTAACCCAACACTTTCAATACCGTTATTCTCTGCATACTCAATTGCAATATTTGTAAGACCATCAACAATAGCTTTAACCATAGAATGTGAAATATCTGCCTTTTGTTTTTCTGTAATGGGTTTTTTTATCTCATCAATCTGCCTAAATAAATCAGTTGTGCCAACAATGCCGTTTTTTACTTCGACATCGAATGGATATTCTGGTTTACCATTCGCAAGATATTTCTCAAGTTTCATAGCGGGTTCACCATCATAGGTTCTCTTTGTACAGATATTAAGATAACAAGACAAAGCATCTAAAACCCTGCCAAAGCTACTGGATTCTGGTGCATTATGCATCATTTTACTCAGAATGTGCGCCTCTTCGTCCGTAAAATATTTTTCTTCACCAAATTTTTTAAAAATGGCAAAAACTAGCCGCCGAGGATCATGCGTAGCTTGATCACCACCCAACAACGGAATATATTCCAAATGACCTACCCTTTCAAAAGAATCAAAATTTGAAGCTAATACCTCTCCGCCCCAGAACTTACCATCAGTACCATAACCAAGTCCGTCAAGAGTTAAGACAACGCTTTCATCTATCTCATTGTCAATTAAAAGGGATGCTGCATGTGCCCAATGATGTTGCACTTCAAATAAAGGTGCTGAAAACTCCTCTGCAAACCGTTTGGCTACTTTTCTTGAATCGTAGCCGGGATGCAAATCCATAGCAACCGCATCAATTTTCTTCTCGCTCATAACGAGCTTCATCATATGTAAAAGACTTTTCTCTAAAAACTCAAGAGCCGAATAATACCTAGAATTGCCAATGTATTGGGTTGCATATGTTTTTTTATCGCAAGAAATTGCTCCGCAAATATTTCCCCCAGCACCAACACTTAGAATACATTCATCATATGATACGTCAAGTGGTTCTGGTACAAAGCCCCGTGATTTACGCAAAAAGAATGTGTTTCCTTTCCATACCCTTACTACCGAATCATCTATCCTATTTGGTATGTCTCTGTTATGAAGAAGATAAGCATCGGCACCTAGACTAAATGCCTCCTCGTTTCTGACCATCATAGGTTCCCTGGGAATATTGGCAGAGGTCATGATCAAAGCATCAGATTCCAAAAATGAGAAAAGAAGATGATGTAGAGCAGTATATGGAAGGTATAGACCAATCGTGTTTAAACCAGGAGATACCTGCTCTGCTTTTTTCTTATTTACAAGAACAACTGGTTTATTTTTGGATAGTAATAATTTTTGTTCATCTTTGGTTATTTCACCATACTGCTTTGCCGTCTGTATGTCTTTTACCATAACTGCAAAGGATTTCTGTGGTCTACCATACCAATCTCTAAATCTCTGTGCTTCATCGATTTTGCAGCAAATATGCATGCCGCCCCATGATTTTATTACGCCTATTTTACCTGAATCGATATGTTCTGCAAAACGTTTTATTGCATTTTTTCTCCCTAAATCATTTTGATTTTTATCATACAATCTATACATTGGGCCACAACTCGGGCACGATATTGTCTGTGCATGATAACGACGATTCAGTGGAGTCTCATACTCTTTTTTACATG
>CAYLOF010000249.1:0-3098 GCA_964385215.1 uncultured Thermoplasmatales archaeon | reverse complement strand
AAGCGACTGGTCTGATCCATTACCTATTAGTATGCCGAAAAACAAAGCAATCAACTCACTGTTCCTAAACTTCCTTGAAAACCATCAACATCTGTTCCCACTGTTACAACAACTTCTGAGACTAGAGGTCTAAAAACCTCTATCTTTCCTTATTCGACTCAATAGAATTCTTTCGTAATTGAAAACGTATACTTTGTTTGTGACTATATATGTCTAAGTTATTAGCTTAATCTGTTTTTCTGTTTGTCTCCATAAAAGGAGAATGTCATCAATGCTTACCATACCGTAAGCAGAAGGTAACACATGAGTAGTGAGTATTCTCAAAATGGGATAAAAACGAGGATAAAAGAGTATTGGGATGGTGAGATTCCCAAAGAATGTATAAAAGAAGTAAATGCAATTGTATCTGATTTTACAGATATGCTGATTAATGAAGGCATAGAAGAGTTTAACGAATACAACAGGAGGAGAGAGATTCAAGGATTGCCAAAACTCAAGCGATTAGATGCTTCCGTATTCAAAAACCTTTCGACAAAAACTTATAACGATGTGCCTGATTTTAATCATGGAGAATTAGGACAGTCCAATATAGATACTAATTCTTCAAAAGCAGAAGTGATAATCTATGGCTAAAACACACATAGACAAATACATAGATTATCTTCTAGGAGAAGGCGTAGCGAAAGGCACTATCAGAGTATATACAAAAGCTGTTGAGCAATTCCTTACAGCAATAGGTAAATCCAACCCCGAAGATCTAACCGAAGACGACATACAGAAGTATAAAACATGGTGTAATACTAAAGGTAATAACGGTAAGCCATTTGACAAAAACTCTCTGATACCAAAATATTCTGGTGTAAAAATCTTCATTACAGAAGTCCTAAAGAAACCTGAATCTTGGAAGAAGAGACTCAAAACATCCTCTGTGGAAGTAAAGCCTAAAGAACTACTAACCGAAGATGAAATCAAGAGATTATTCTCAGCATCGAAACACGACAAGAGAGACAACGCAATACTTAGGACACTCTACTTTACAACTATACGAAGAAGTGAATTACAGAATCTAAACATCGAAGATATTGACTTTGAAAATGAGACTATAACCACATGGAATGGGAAAGGTGGTCACCATGACGTCAGAAACATACATCCAATTGCATTGAAGTCTATCAACGAATATCTTAAAATCAGATACGTTAGTCCAAAACCATACAGGCGAAAAGGTGAGAAGAAACAAGACTACGAGAACAGATTAAATGATGTTCAGAAGGCACTATTCCTTAACAGAGCAGGAACGCAAAGACTAGGTATAACAGATGTTCATTATCTGTTAAGACGATATGGGGCAATAGCAGGTATAAAAAAGAGGCTATACCCTCACCTACTTAGGGGTAGTAGTGCTACACATATGTCTAATGCAGGAATGAGCCTTGTAGAGATACAAGCACAGACAAAACACAGAAGCCTGGAGACTCTAACCAAACACTACATAAACCCTAGTAAAGAGCGAGTAAAGAAGGTATATACAGAGGTATTTAATCAGTTCTCGGATGAACAGATACCAAAACCTCAACCAGAAATAAAACCTATGCCAGAGCCACAACCAAAATCCCAACCAGAAGATGACAAAACAGACAAATATATAGCATTGCTTGAGAAGGGTTTGATAGGCAGAGAAGACTTTCTAAAGTTAATGACGTCTGAAAATAAACAGGCCAATCTAGTAGGTTATATGTAAAATAAGAAGAAAGCAGAGGGAGTTAGAACGAAACAAGAAATCCCCTGCTTTTGATTTATATATAAGACGAAACTCAGCTTTCTTCTTGAGATGTTTTATAAATTTTTTCTATTGTAACCTCGAAGATCAATGATTCACCTGCAAGTTCATGTATTTCATATCCCTCTCGTTCTAGGTCTGGTCCGAATAATGCTGCTTGATACATCGAGGGAATGTTATTGTATGTCCGAGGCAGTGAAAAAGTTCTGTCAAATTCTAAGGTTCTATTGACCTCTTGATATTGTGCTTCATTGTTACCTGGCGATAAGACAGAAATATTTATTGTGTTATTATCAATAGCTTCCACAGTATAATTCATTTTCATTTCTTGACCATAATATGAATAATTATAATAATATATGTTGCCGATATCTGGTGAACTGGTAAAGGTTATAGAAGTGTCATCCCACGTTGCTTTTGTTTCATTTGGGAAGATAAACATTACATCGCTGCTTCCAAAACCATATTGTATTATCTCAAAATTTTCAGACAGTTTCTCATTTTTTGTGGGAGTCGTTTTTGTTACGATCGATTCATCAGAAATATTGATTATCTCTGTGGAATTTTCCCATATAAAATAAGGTGGCGGGAGTATAATCATATCCGTTTGATTTCCGCTTTCCAAATCATTAAGAACAATTTGAGGCATGGTAAATTTACCAAAGTTTTCCACATTTATCCACTTTAGACTTATGTAATCGCTTGTTAGATTGGTAACCTGAAGAGTCTGATTCAAAGACAGCGATGGATTCAACGTGTTTAAAGCAAAACTGCTTGTATTAAATACATCTCCAATTTTCAGTTTATTTGCTCCATATGCTTTTTCCGGGGGAATTGGACCGATGGTTGAATGTTCCCCTTCTTTTAATCCAGAGTCGATAAGTCCTTCCATTAACCCTTCTATAATACCAGATGAATAGCCCTGATATTCCGCAGGCGGCATTTTTGATGTATCTAGATTAACAAAAACTTTTAATGGAGTTCCACCAGATTTATTTTTCCAATCTGAATATGATGAATCAAATACTGTGCCATTCGAAGCATATTTGCCAATATAATTCACATCGATGCAATCACCAATTTCAATGGTACCTTCTTGTTGCTTTTCTCCAAAAAGATTTTCAAAAATATCTCCATCGTTTGTTGCTACTATATATACTGATAACGCTCCAACTATTATTACTACCAATGCTATTATCGCTATTTCCTCATTTTGCATGGCGAGTTTGAATGAAATCATGATATATTAAATTAATCCTAGTGCTTTCTTAGCCATATCTCCTCAATAGTGTTTTTTACAAATCTTGCGGCAAGAAGT
>CAYLOF010000248.1:0-3121 GCA_964385215.1 uncultured Thermoplasmatales archaeon | reverse complement strand
CAATAAAAACGTAGGAACTATAGCCAACCAGATGCGAGAAAAGCACGGACAGGACATATGGGCACTAAAAACAATTAATAAAATCAAATCGATGGGCAAGATAGAATCTATTATTATAGACGGGATACGCAATATTGAAGAAATAGATGCTTTTAAAAGAGAATTGGGCAAAAATCTTGTTGTTGTTGCCGTTGAAACTTCAGATAAAACAAGACAGAAAAGAGCTCTTAAAAGAGGTAGAAAAGACGATAGTAAAGACATTAAAAAAGTAAAAGAACGCGATCAAAGAGAACTAGGTTGGGGACTAGGTAGTGTTATTGCATCTGCAGATATTGTAGTTTCAAATGAAGGAAGTATCGATGGCTTTAGAAAACACATTAAAGAAATCTTGGAGAGGTTATAAAAAGCGATAACTTAATCAATAGATTGTTTGATTTTCGTCAGAGGTTATAATGTTTGAAGTAAAAGTAACTATAAAATTGAAAGAGGGTATTTCAGATCCAGAAGGAGTAAACACACTCAAAGCATTGCACTTACTTGGTTTTGAAAGTGTTAAGGATGCTAAAACCATAAGAACTTTTGATCTTTTGATAGATGGGAAAAGCAAAAATGACGTAAAAAAGGACGTTGAGCAGATGTGCCAACGTTTGCTCACAAATCCGGTTATCCACACATATGAGATAAAAATTGATGGGAGCTAGAATCACATGAGGGGAGTGCAATTAGACATAGATAGTTTGTTTAAAAAAAGGAATGTATCTTTCGACCTTTATAGCGTAGATCTTTTTTTAGCATCAGATGACAACCTACAAGAGATAAGCGACAAGATGGGGATTGCACTTTCAAAAGAAGAAATGAAGACTATTAAAGAGTATTTTCAGCACAAAAATAGAATTCCAACAGATATAGAACTGGAAGCTTTAGGCCAGGCATGGTCAGAACATTGTTGTTATAAATCCTCAAAGGCCCCGCTAAAACAGTATATATATGGTATAGAGGAGGAAAAAATTATTGCCCGTGAAGATGCTGGAGTCGTAGAATTTGATAAGGATCACTACTACTGTGCTGCCTTAGAATCACACAATCATCCTTCTGCTATCGAACCATATGGGGGCGCTGCAACTGGTGTTGGTGGAATTGTGAGAGATATAGTATGCATGGGTGCCCAACCAATTGCATACATCGATCCGCTCTTTTTTGGTCCATTGGACCTGCCATTCGAAAAACTTCCAAAAGGCATGAAACATCCAAGATATTTATTCAAAGGGGTCGTTGATGGAATCCGCGATTATGGAAATCGTATCGGTATTCCTACCATTTCAGGTCAAGTTTATTTTCATAAAGGATATACTGGCAACTGTCTTGTTAATGTAGGTTGTATAGGAATTGTGAAAAAGGATGAGATGATTCACAGCAGGGCCAAAGCTCCTGGAAACGTATATATCTACGTGGGTGGAAAGACTGGACGAGACGGCATCCACGGTGTAACATTTGCATCAGCAGAACTTACAGATGAAAGTGAAGAGAGTAGTAGATCAGCTGTGCAAGTTGGAGATCCTATCACTAAGGAACCAGTGATACATGCGACACTTGAATGCAATAAAAAGGGACTATTGGAAGGTTTGAAGGACTTCGGTGGTGGAGGACTTTCTTGCGTCTCTGGAGAGTTGGCATATGCTGCTGGCTTTGGAGCCGAAATTCATCTTGATGAAATTCCTCTAAAGGAAAAGGGACTTCTTCCATGGGAAATATGGGTTTCGGAAAGTCAAGAACGTATGATGTTTCTTGTAAAACCTGAAAATGTAGATAAAGTTCTTCACATATGCAAACAATGGGATGTTACTGCAGTACCAGTTGGAAAAGTAATTAAAGAAAAAATAACGCGTGTTTTTTACAAGGGAGAAAAGATTCTTGAAATGGATCTCGATTTTCTAATAGGCGGACCTGTTTATGATAGCTGCATTCGGCCGTATGTAGAGCCAGATTTAACAAAACATGAGAAAAAGGAAAGAAGTTTTGCAATGCCTGATTTAAACGAAATTCTAAAGAAATTGTTGGCTTCATACAACATTGCATCTAAAGAATGGGTGATACGACAGTATGATCATGAAGTTCGTGGCAACACAGTAATCAAACCACTTCAAGGCAAGATCAACATTGAATCGCATGGAGATGCAACTGTTTTAAAACCGCTTGAAAACTCATACAAGGGAATTGCAGTAACGGCAGATGTTAACCCCAGTTTCATGGAACGAGATCCTTATTGGGGAGCTTGTTCAGCTGTAGATGAGGCATGCCGCAATCTCGTTGCTGTTGGATCAAAACCTGACTCCCTTTTAGACTGTCTTAATTTTGGAAACCCTGAAAAATCGGAGCGGATGGGAGAGTTTTATGAGGCATGTAGAGGTCTTGGAGACATGGCCCGGGAGCTAAAGCTACCATTTGTCTCCGGAAATGTAAGCTTTTACAATGAATCGCCAAAAGCAGCCGTTCCACCAACCCCTGAAATCGTTGGAGTGGGACTTGCATCAGACATCAGAAAATGTATAACAACTGATTTTAAAAAGGAAAATAACCCTTTGTATCTTGTAGGGAATCAAACTGAGAAAGAACTTGGTGGTTCAGAATACTATAAAATCATGGGTGATGAAGGAGGGACTGTTCCTAAAGCAGATCTTAATGTTCTTAAGCATTGTATGAATGGGCTTCTTGCAACCATTGAAAAAGAATATATTTCTTCCTGCCATGATGTAAGTGAAGGAGGCGTTGGAGTATGCCTTTCAGAGATGGCAATAGGTGGGGACATAGGTGCTGTTGTAGATACCTCCAAGATAAATAAGGATCTAAGAGATGATTTTAAATTGTTTTCAGAATCAAATACTAGGTGGATCGTCGAAGTAAAAAAAGAAAAACAAAATGATTTCGAGAAAACATTGAAAAAAGAAGATGCGCCTTTTATTAAAATTGGAAAAACTAATGGAAAACAACTAATTATCAACAACGGAAAAAATACTTTGATTAATTTAGACATTGCAAATATTAGAGACATCTGGAAAAATGCTATCTGGGATATAATGGGCTGAATAGAAATCTTAAATTATCCCCAATTAGTTTACATCTT